>JBKCFX010000644.1:0-2959 GCA_046303595.1 Bacteroidia bacterium | reverse complement strand
CGGCAGTATTATTTAAATCGTGACGCGCCAGAATTTCGACGATGTTATTGCCGGCATCTTTAATGTAGATCGACTGGGAATTATATTGGTTACGGCGGTAAATTACAGAACCGGTTTCGGCATCAATCCAGAATTTGGCGGGTTCAGCTACTTTGGATGGATTGGTAGAGTCGACATCGATAAGCCAATTGTAGCAGTTTTCGATTTGGTTTGATGGAATAGCAATCGTGAATTGATACTTGGGTGTAACAGACGAACTGGTGTCCTGCGCACCGCTGTTGTTGATAAAGGTAATCGAGTTGAAGCCAATATTCACCCGAAAGGAATTGGGTGCAACAGAATCAACCGCAAAACCCATCACTTTTGACCAAAACCGACGATTGTTCTCAAAATTATTGCTCCGCATCTCGACATTTACAATATCGAATGACTTCTCAGGCACCTCACGCAACTTGAGTCTGTTGTTGTATTCGCAAGATGACGCCAAGATTATGGCGAAAAGAAGTGGCGTATATTTCACTAGTGCATTAATGAATTTCATGATAATCTTTTCTGTTAACGGCGTTTGCTGTATTTCTTTCGGGCTGCCTTTTTCTCTTTTTCTTTGAGGCGCTGACGGTCTTTACGCGTCATTTTCTTCGGTACTTCTTCGTATTCGGCAATCGAATCATCCTGCTCGTAATCGCGGTCGAGGTTAAAACTCAAACCTGCGCGAAGAATAGGCCCCGAATTCCACATCTCACCTTCCATGTAACCACGGGTCTTATATCCTGTAGTTACAACTGCCGAAAGCGCATGCTTCCATGTTTTACTCAGTTTGAAATACCCCGTAACCGTTCCGCCGGCTCCCCAGCCAAGCGATAGCGTATTTTGAGACTTGTCTCCTTCCGGACCATTGAACAAATAATCCTGACTCCAATAGCTCAAATGCGCATTGATGCACACTTTTTTGCTTCGTCTGATGTTGTAGGCCTTAAAGCCCGCGCCAAAATTCTCACGGAAGGTATTGTGCTTGAATGAGCCTGTTCCAAAGCGCCCATAAAGTGTATAAGCCTGGCGATGCTTGGTATAGGTAGCTTCCGGAACCCACTCTCCGCCAAAAGGGGAGAAACTGTAACGAATCCAAGGCAAAACCGTTTTCCCGTAACCCAATTTAATTTGGGGAATCGGAATGGAGTCTTTTCCTTCGAATAAGTACGACTTAAAAATAGCTGCTGATGTGTAATATAACCACGGATTCGTAAATGTAGCCAACACAAAATCGCGTTTGAGCTCATTGGGCGAGTAATTTGGAGTGCCCATGAAACCGTAATTCAAATTCACGTTTTGTAACCAATCGGAGGCAATATTCGAATTGTTCGAAAAGTCATTTTTAATATTCATCACCGAAGCAATGGCCGCTGTCTGCAAGCGGAAATAATGCAAGGCCTCGCGGTAATACATCGACTTACGTTGCAACCAGCGGATGCTCAAATCTTCCATCGCCATATTGCCGGCTTCGAGTGCGCCACCGGCCATCATCGCCAATTCCTGCCGCGATGCATTGATGTTGGCAATATTTTCTTCGAACGCTACTTTGTTCATCGGCGTCCAGAACGGAATGGGTGCGCCAAAGGTGTACTGATATCCATCTATTCCATATTCGCGCGCCCTGCCCATTTGTCCGTACAAATCTTGTTCGAGCGCCATCACGAAGGTCTCAATCGGAGCATCAATCAACAACAGACGTGCGGCTCGCAACCAAATCGACATTTTGTGTTCGTGCCATGTGGTATCGCCGCGGTATTTCATCGGAATAATCGAATCTTCCCAAGCTGTGAGCTTTTTTTGTAAGGTCAAAATTGTTGGAACACCCGCCGAAACACTGATATTTAAATCGCCGAGAACAGAATACTGAATACGGTCGCTGTAGCGAATCTTGAATTTACGCCGTTTGGCTTTGGGTTTGGGCGGACGAATTACTTCGCCATCGCGCCATATTTTGGGATTCCCGTTCTTAAATAGCGAATCCTTCCAAAATTCGCTGGTATCGACTTTTATATCTGATTTTTTGGGTTTTGTGGTATCGGGAACCTGCGCAAAAATCGACAGCGGGATAAGGATGAATAGACTTAATAAAAACTTGTTCATGTATAAGATGGTTCGGATACAAAACTATCCATTAATACCGAAAAAAAAAGGCCGACAACTGAGGTTTATAAACATTTAATCTATAAGTCTTAATTGAAATAAAATCAATACGATAAGATAATTGGTGTGATTTGTTTTCCACGTTAGTAACATCGTTTAAACGCTTATATTTTGCCTTAGGTGTTTCAATGCTTCTCGTTTACTTAAGCCACTCAAATTGGTTTCATGAACAAAGCTAATAACGCGCTCTTCTTGCGTTTTCGCCAATTCGCGTAGTGCCCATCCAATTGCTTTGCGGATAAAGAATTCTTTACTGTCGGCATATCGATGGCAATACGTAAATAACAATTTAACATCTGTATCACCCTTATAACGAAGCTGAAAAATGAGTATAGTGCGTTGCAACCACATGTTTTGCGATGCGTCCCACTTTTGTATGTGTAGTTTTCGTTCATCGGGATATTTCCTGAAATACAATCCGACCATTGTTCCGGCTAGGAAATCGACCGAATCCCACCAGCTTTTCGACCGGATCAATTCCTGAAGAAGGTGAATATCGATTGGCTCGAGTTTTCCTTTGTATTTCAGCAATAAATCCATGGCGGTATACTGAAATTCTCGCGCATCTTCCTCCCAAAGCAATTTCACGGCTTCGCGCCAATGCGCATCGAGCACTTCTTTTCCCGATGCAAAATGTAGTGATTGTATCTTCTTTCTCAACGGAGCCGGTAAACCTATAAATGAAAAGTTATGCTTCATGTATGCTGACATTGCCAGCGAACGTTCCGTATCTGCCTCGCGGATAAATGCCTCTTTCAATGTTTCAATC
>JBKCFX010000643.1:0-2914 GCA_046303595.1 Bacteroidia bacterium | reverse complement strand
CCTTTGCAGTAGATTAAAATTTGGACCTGTAAGATTTACAATGCTCCTTTTCTGCAAATGTGAATTTTGTCCTAACTTGCGCATGCAATTATATTTTTATGCGAAAAGTCATTTCCCTGCTATTTCTTTTTTTGAATTTTACCTTACTCCATGCGCAACGTGGAAAAAATGGAAGCCTCACAATTAGTGTTTCTCAGGTTGCTGTAAATGAATACACAACACTTACCGCCAATGCAACTTCTGGCGCGACTTCGATCCAGGTTTCCAATTCAAGCTTAAATTCCAATAATCGGTTCACCGAAATTTTATCTGGAGGCGATCTTCTTTTAATTATTCAGATGCAGGGCGCTCAGATTGTAGGTGGCAATGTGCCCGAATTTGGAACCATAACGAACTATAACGGAGCTGGTAATTTCGAATGGGCAGAAGTTAAAGCGGTCCCGAGTTCGAACCAGATCGAATTGATGTGCGGCTTGCAAAACAGCTATCTGGCATCAGGAAAGACGCAGGTTATACGCGTTCCTCGCTACAAACAATTAACTGTTTCGGGCTCGGGCGGAATTATTGCACCACAATGGGACGGATTTACAGGAGGCGTTGTTGCAATCGAAATCGACAGTGCCGTAACACTAAATTCAAGTAATTCAATTGATGTTTCGGGTAAAGGATTTCGCGGTGGCTCTGATCCAACTCCCACAGACGCCTGGTGGGGCGTGTGGGATTATTCAACAACTTCGAATGCAAATTACGGCGCGCAAAAGGGCGAAGGTATTGCCGGATGGCTTACCGAATATGATGCTTTGGGAGGAAGATTGTGTCGCGGTGCCGCGGCAAACGGGGGCGGAGGTGGAAACGCACACAATGCAGGAGGCGGAGGTGGCGCCAATGCAGGAAATATTTCAAATTACTCAGGTTTGGGCAACCCCGACAACTCAAGTCTTAATTACATTACTGCCTGGAATTTGGAAAGTCTGCAATTTGCAAACAGCACTAGCAGTGGCGGTGGAAAAGGGGGGTATTCGCATACATCCGGAAGTATAAACGCATTGACGACAGCGCCGGGTAATTCTCCTGGCAGCGATGACGATAGAAGAAACGTTGGAGGACTTGGTGGGAGGCCGCTTGAATATAACGACAATCGAGCGTTTATGGGAGGAGGAGGAGGAGGAGGCGAAGGAGGCTCTTCGGCGGCCGGTACAGGAGGCAATGGAGGCGGCATTATTCTGATTCGATCTTTTGCACCTGTTTCTGGCAATGGAACACTGAAAGCCAATGGCGCAAATGGAACGACCAGCGGTAATGATGGTGCCGGTGGCGGAGGCGGCGGAGGTGCTATTTTAATCCAATCGACATCAAGTATTGGCAACATTAACCTCCAAGCAAATGGCGGAAATGGTGGAAACCAAGACCTTTCATTTCTATCTCAAGAGACGCAAGGTCCTGGAGGCGGCGGAGGCGGCGGATACATTGCTGTACCGTATCTCCCCGCATCATCGAGTGTAAATGGTGGCAACAATGGCACTACCGATTCTATAAACATGAATGAATTTCAACCCAATGGAGCTACAAAAGGTGGAAGCGGCATTGTTATTTCTAATTCGCCTGTTATTGAAACATTAAGTGCATCGACCGATACGGTTTGCAATGCCGGTTTTGTTATCCTTAGCGCCTTAAATAGTAGTAACTATTCCTATGCATGGGGAACTTCTTCAGATAATTTCGATTTAGGAAGCGAAATTTCGATACAGCCCTTCATAAACCAAAGCACAACGTTTTATTTAAATTCATGCTCGTTGAATCAAACCATCGAGGTTGTGGCAATCGTAAGCAATGCGCCACTTGTTGATGCCGGCGAAAATGCAACCATTTGCCAAGGCCAAGCATTTATTCTCAATGCCAGCGCCGAAGGAACGTATTTCTGGGATGCCAGTCCCTCGCTTTCTTCAATTAACCTATTAAACCAATCTGTAAGTCCCGAAAATTCGGGGTATTTTTATTTAAATGCATCGTTCAATCAAACCTGTTCTTCTCGCGATTCAATCCTTATCACCGTTCTTCCGACTGCTCCCTTAGAACTTTTTACAAATACTCCGGAAATTTGTGCAGGTGAATTTCTGGAATTAGAAGCAACTGCAACATCGCAGGTCGCATGGACCTCAGCAATTCCTTTTATCGAAACCAACTTCAATACGATAGAGTTAAGCCCTCTTAGTTCCGGAACAATCTACGCATCAGTTAGCGCAACAGGGTTTTGTGAAACTACCGATTCGTTAAGCTTTACGGTTAACGAACTGCCAACTGTTGATGCAGGCACAGGAACAACAGTTTGCGCCGGAACAAGTGCACAATTGCAAGGTACAAGCAATGCCGACTTTACGTGGTTCTCAAACGCAACGCTTTCAAACACTGCCGTACTCAATCCGATTGCAAATCCAAGCGAAAACTCATGGTATTATCTTGAATCAACAACTCCTGCAGGATGCACGGCTATTGATTCGGTGTTCATTCAGGTAGGCGGAGCGGCACCTATTTCGGCCGGAAGCGATACCAGCATCTGCGCCGGTACTGAAGTTCTGCTACTCGCAACAGGCGGAAATTCATACACATGGAATAACGGCCAAATGTTAAGCGACAGTACCGCCGCAAATCCTCTGGCCACGCTCACAGAAACAACTAGCTTTATCGTAACCGGAAGCATCGACGGTTCGTGTATAGCCCGCGATACCGTTACGGTAAATGTGTTTCAACCCGCAACACCGAACCTTACAGGCGGTGGTATTTCATGCAATAGCCAACCGGTTACAGTAAGCATTTCTGGAGTGCAATCGGTTACATGGGTTCCTTCTGAAGGCCTTACAAATTCAAATGCTCTTTCTACCCAGGCCAATCCTTCTTCAAACACGAATTATATAGC
>JBKCFX010000642.1:0-2926 GCA_046303595.1 Bacteroidia bacterium | reverse complement strand
TTAAGGTGTTACGTAAAAGCCATTCGAAACAGAAAAGCAA
The DNA here is from genome assembly GCA_046303595.1 of Bacteroidia bacterium. GTDB lineage: Bacteria > Bacteroidota > Bacteroidia > M30B66 > M30B66 > CAMCXT01. The sequence continues at coordinate 2,886 of JBKCFX010000642.1, read as the reverse complement.
CAAGGCCACAAATGCCAATGGCCAGAATTCTTCTTTCCGTTTTCGGTATTCGGTAGCATCGAAACGGGTTTTCTCGAGCTCATCGATCTTTTTGTAAATGCCTGCAAGCGCTTCGTTGTTCGTAGCTCGAAAATACTGTCCACCGGTCATCGATGCAATCTGTTTCAGCAATCCTTCATCGATGCGCACTTCGGCATAATCGAATGCAAATTGTCCGTTTGGATAGCGATACACCGGCGAATACGCCACACCGCGGGTTCCAACGCCAATGGTGTAAACGCGGATGCCATACAATTGCGCAATTTCGGCGGCTGTGAGCGGAGAAATATTTCCAACGTTGTTTTCTCCGTCGGTAATCAAGATCACCACCTTCGAAGCCGATTTGCTTTCGCGCAGTCTGTTAACCGCCGTTGCAAGGCCAAGTCCGATTGCGGTTCCTTCGGGAAGAAAATCGGGTTCAACTTCGAGCAATAAGCTTTTCAAAACCGAGTGATCGATTGTTAGCGGACATTGCGTATACGCCTCACCCGAGAAGATCACCAATCCGATGCGATCGTTTGGTCTTCCATCGGTAAAGTCAATAGCCACTTCCTTCGCTGCTTCGAGGCGGTTTGGCTTAAGGTCGCGCGCCAACATACTGGGCGAGAGGTCCATCGACATTACGATATCGATTCCCTCGGCCTGCATATTCTGCCACGATAAACGCGTTTGCGGACGGGCCAAGGCTACAATCAATAAACTCAAGCCCAGCATGCGCAAAACGAATGGCAGATGAATGAGCCGAACCACGGCACTTTTCCGCTGATTCTGAAATCCTCCAAAATCTGAAATCTGTAATTCGGGCTTCGCTTTTCGTCCCTTGAAAATGTACCATACGATTAACAGCGGAACAATTCCCAACGCGAGCAAAAACCATGGATGTGCGAAACTGATGTCGCGCAGGGCCGGAAGTGTGAGCATGCTTTCTTCCATCATGCGCCGGCCTCCTTCTCGCTTTCTTTGGACAAATCGCCCGGTTTGGTGCTGTGCACAAATGAGCGCGCCAGCTGCATGCTCCGTTCGTGTTCGGCCGGAAGCGGTTTCTCCTTGGCAAATTTCACCAAATCGGCCAACACAAACACATTACGTGCTGCTTCAAGTGAATCGACCGAAATAGCTGATTTTCTGAGCATCGACAATGTTTCGTCGCTGGTCGATTCGAGCGCGGGCAGTTGCAATTGCTCTTCGATGTAAGCACGCAGTGTATCGGCAATAGCAGAGTGGTAGCGTTTGTCGTTGCCCGATTTCCAGGCGCCTTCTTTCTCAATGCGTTCGAGTTCTTCGAGTGCGCGCTGCCAAGCCGGTGTTTTGGGTTTTTCGGCAATCGGTGCAGCCACAACCTTACGCTTTTTGCGCCAGCGATAGAAGGCATACACAGCGGCAAGCGCAACAAGCGCGCCCAATACCGAATAGATGATGATATCGGTGTAATCGAATGGAACGTCTTCGATTCCGCGAATGTCTTTGATGGATTTTGTAGTATCCACAGCAACCGGATAAATATCGATGCTGAGCATATCGCTCAAAACCGATTCGGTATCGCCCTGCGCGGTGATGAACTGAAAATCGAACACCGGCAAATTGTGCATGCCCGAATCGAAAGAGGTAATCCACACCGATTGCGTGAAATTGGTGCGGCCTGCGTTGCGTACCGTGTCGATGGTATCTTTTCGCACCACATCGAACCATTGACCGAGCGTGTCGGCTATGGGCGGCCAGATGAGATCCTGTTCCGGTCCGGCCGTGGCATTGAGCTTCAACTCCACTTGCTCACCAATCTTGATGCGGTATTTGTCGGCCTTAACCGAAGCCTGTTGTGCATTGATTGCGAATGAAATAAGCAGAAGAAAAGCAGAAAACAGGATGTTTCTCATTTCGCACCCCTCCTTTTCAACAAATTGCTCAAGGGCTGAATCCACGAACGATCGGTACGCAATACGGCCAGATCGACTCCGCTGCGAGCCATGGCATTTTTGATGGCATCGTCTTGTTTGCGCCAATTGATCTCGTAGTTTTTGCGCACTGCGCGGTCCGATGTGTCGACCCATTGCGTTTCGCCCGTTTCGGCATTGCGAAATTGCACCAATCCAACATCGGGCAAACTTGCCTCGCGTGGATCGCATACCTGCAAGGCCACAAGGTCGTGTTTACGTGCGGCAATGCGCAGACTGTCGTTGTATGGCTTCGAAATAAAATCGGATAGCACGAAAGCTGTGCAGCGCTTTTTCGTTACATTCGTTAAGAATCGCAAAGCCTGGTCAACGTCGGTTTGCCGATGTTCTGGTTTGAAGTCGACCAATTCGCGGATTAAACGCAACACATGCGCTTTCCCCTTTTTGGGTGGGATGTATTTCTCGATTTTATCGCTGAAGAAGATTAATCCGATTTTGTCGTTATTCTGAAGCGACGAAAATGCTAGAACGGCGCACACTTCGGTAACCATCTCCATTTTGAATTGCTGCTGCGTTCCGAAATCTTTCGATCCGCTTACATCAACCAATAGCATCAAAGTTAGCTCTCGTTCTTCTTCAAATACTTTTACGTAGGGACTATTAAAACGTGCAGTTACATTCCAGTCAATTGTTCTTACATCATCGCCAGGTGTATATTCTCTTACTTCGCTGAAAGCCATACCTCTTCCTTTAAAGGCGCTGTGGTATTCGCCCGAAAAAGCCTGTGACGAAAGGCCACGGGTTTTGATTTCGATTTTACGAACCTTCTTTAATAGTTCAGCTGTTTCCAAAATTTGATGTGATGATGATTGTTAGAGATAATAAATTTGATTTATTAATATTATGTTTCACTTAAAAATTACATTTTATTTACTTTCTACTTTTTTTACTTGAT
>JBKCFX010000641.1:0-11121 GCA_046303595.1 Bacteroidia bacterium | reverse complement strand
ATTCCTTACGGTCGCCAAACTATTACCGACGAAGATATCCAAGCTGTTAACGATGTACTGCTTGGCGAATATTTAACCCAAGGTCCTAAGATTGCCGTGCTCGAAAGCGCTTTTGCCTCTTATGTTGGAGCCAAGTATGCCGTTGCCATTTCAAACGGAACGGCTGCCTTGCATTTATGTGCAATGGCTCTCGATGTTAAGGAAGGCACAAGAGTAATTACAACGCCGATAACATTTGCAGCTTCGGCCAATTGTGTGCGCTATTGCGGCGGCGATGTTTGGTTTGCCGATATCGACCCTGAAACTTTCACGCTCAGTCTCGAAAAAACACGTGCTTTGCTCGAATCAAAGCCCAAAGGTTTTTTCAGCGGAATTATTCCGGTTGATTTTGCCGGATTGCCGGTTGATTTGGAGGCATTCCGTAAGCTGGCCGACGAGTTTGGCTGCTGGATTATAGAGGATGCCTGCCATGCTCCGGGCGGATGGTTTACCAATTCTGCCGGTGAGCGCAATCTTTGCGGAAATGGGAATTACGCCGACTTGGCTATTTTCTCCTTTCATCCAGTAAAACATATTGCTGCTGGCGAAGGTGGAATGATTACCACCAATGACGAAGCCTTATACAAACACTTGCTTCGTTTGCGTACCCACGGCATCACCCGTGAAACTGATTTACTCCTTGAAAATCACGGCGCTTGGTATTACGAAATGCAGGAACTCGGCTATAATTATCGCATTACCGATTTTCAAGCAGCGCTTGCATTGAGCCAGCTGAACCGCGCAGATGCCGGATTAAAACGTCGCCAAGAAATTGCAAATCGCTATACAGAAGCATTTACAAAAGCTGGAATTGCAGTGCCATTTGTCCAAGATGGAGCTCAACATGCGTGGCATTTATATGTGATTCGTATCGACAATCGCAAAGCGCTTTATGATCAACTACGCACAAAGAATATTTTCTGTCAGGTGCATTATATTCCGGTTCATACCATGCCTTACTATAAGCAGTTTGGTTGGAAAAAGGGGGATTTCCCATTGTCTGAGGACTACTATGATAAATGCCTTAGCTTACCAATGTATCCTGCGCTTAACAATGAACAGCAAGATTATGTGATTCAATGTGTACTCATGATATTAAATCAGTCAAACTGATTCATGAAACCGGACTTGTTCTTAAGAGCAGATGGAAGTATTCATATTGGATATGGACATATATACCGTTTGCTCGCAATTAGCCAAATGCTTGAGCCTTATTTTAATGTGAATTTTGTAACAAGAGCAAATGATCCTAACTTGCTTAAGGCTATCTCTGATCATGCTACTTTAATTCAACTTGACGGTAATGTTGATGCTCCGGTTGAACAATCAGAATGGGCCTTTTTAGATGAAAGAGCCTTAATCATTATAGATGGGTACCAATTTGACACAGCCTATCAAGATTCATTGATGAGTTTAGGGCACATTTTAGTGGTTATAGACGATATTCAAACCCATCGAGCTCATGCAAATTTGCTTATTAATCATGCCCCTGGATTGTCAGTTAGTGATTATAAAGGACACAATGTTTATGACTTTTTTTTAGGTCCCAGCTATGCAATCTTAAGAAGAGAGTTTCTCAAAACAGCCCAAACAGATAGAATTTTTCCAAAGAGCAAACACCTCTTTATTTGTTTTGGTGGCGGTGTTCATCAGGAGCCTTTGCATAATTTAATTCATTTTTTATCGAATCACCCATCAGTAGATGGAATTCATGTTTTGATGGGTAATAATGTTGAATTACCTCCTCAATTAAATAGCAATAAGATAAAATGTTACTCAGGGCTAGATGCTAATGAAGTTATCTCATTAGCAAAACAATGCTTTATAGCAATTACTACAGCAAGTACAATCTCTTATGAAATAGCAAGTATTGGCATTCCTTTGTTTTTAAAACAAACAGTTGATAACCAAAAGTTTATATATACTGGATTGTTAGATTTATCAATTGCTTCAGAGTATAGTTTAACAGCTATCGAAGCGTATCTGAATTTGCCAGAAGAAGAAGCTAAACAATATTTCATTAGTTTTGTGAAACGTCAAAGGCTTATATTTGATGGGAATTCAGGTAATAGGTTGGCCGCAGAAATTAAAAAATGTCATGAACGATATCTTTGATAGCTCATTTATTGCTGGTGAAAAACCTGTTTACATTATTGCCGAACTCGGATCTAATCATAATGGAAGTATAGAATTAGCCAAAGAACATATCGAGGTAGCTTTCAATTCTGGTTGCACAGCAATTAAATTTCAGTTGCCTTTCGCCAATGAAGCTTATCCTCCCAAAACCAAATTTGGCGATTTATATGGGGATGTTTACATTGATGAACTTATTCGCAAGAATGAAATTGGGATAGATTTTTTAAATGTAATGAATGATTATGCTCATAATCTTGGTTTAGAAACTGGGTGCTCTGGAGATGGTTTTATTGCATTGGAAATGATGCAAAAACTTAAATTTGATTTTTACAAAATCCCTTCGTTTACAATTTCTCATCTTCCTTTGCTCAAAGAGATGGATCAATTAGGAGTTCCAGTTATTCTTAGTACTGGCAGGCACACATTAGGGCAAATTGATGAAGCTGTGAGAAGCTTACCTAATAACTTAAAAGGAATACTACATTGTATTTCTGCATATCCATGTCCTGAAGATCAATTAAACCTTTCTACAATACCATTTCTGAAGCAAGCTTTTGCTCAAACTATAGGATTTTCAGACCATTCACTTGACGCTACAAGGGCACCAGGTTTAGCAGTTGCTCTTGGGGCAAAGATTATTGAGAAGCACTTCACCTTGGATAGAACGCTCAGTGGGCCTGATCATTTTTTTGCACTTCAACCTGATGAATTAAAAGCGATGGTTGACGAAATTCGGAAAATTGAAAATGATTCAAATTATGCAGTACAAGTTCTTCATAGTCCAGGAAATGAAATTCTGCTTGGGAACCCCAAAAATGGACTCGTTCAAGCAGAAGAAGCATTTTATACCAGAACTCGTTTGGGGATTTATTTTACCGAAAGCTTACCTGCAGGGAGTATACTAAATAAAAAGAATCTGCAAGTTTTTAGATGTGCTGATACAGAGCCCGTTTTACATCCTAGGTACTTAGAACTTTTGATTGGAAGTAAGCTTGTTAAAAATGTCGAAGCTTTTACACCTTCAACATGGGAAGACGTAATCCAATACGTCAATTAAATGAACTCGTATCGAATCATCGGAAAGGGAGGTTTATTCTCAATTATCAAAGAATTGTTAATTGGGAAAGCAAACTTTGACGGATATTATGATGACAACCTCAACGAAGGACCAAACTATCGGGGAACTTTCAGAGAAATTGATCTTAATGCAGACTTAAACTATTTTTTAGCCATAGGAGGCGAAAACAATATGCTTCTGCGTGAGAAGTTAATGAATCAAATAGCCTCATCAGGAAAAATGCTCATGAATTGCATATCTGAAAAAGCTCATTTATATGGTAATGCAAAGATTGGTAGCGGAAATATTGTTATGCCATTTGCTCACATTGGATCGCAATGTGTAATTGGGAATGGAACAATTATTTATTCAGGTACAATTATCGAACACGACAGCATTGTAGGAAATAATGTAATCTTAACTCCAGGGGTAAGTACTGGAGGCGGATGTTGTATTGGCAATAATGTATTTGTTGGAATAGGTAGCACCTTAAGCGATGGAGTAACTGTTGGTGAAGGTTCCATTATTGGAGCAGGCAGCTTAGTTTTAAAAGATGTCCCAAGCGGAGTTTTGGTCTATGGTAGCCCTGCTAAAGTTATTGGTTTAAATACGATATACCGTAAAATCTAAGAATTGAAAATGCATTTACACGTTATTAACCATAACAAACCATATTTCGCAGAAGAAGAAAATCTGGCGTTAAAAATGACCCTTGAATCAGGTTATGTTGCGGCAGGCCCCCTAACAATTGCCTTTGGAAATGCTTTCAAAGAAAAATTTTCGCATTGTCCCAATATTTCAATGGCTCATTGTGTGACAAATGGCACATCGGCATTGTATATGGCATTGTATGCATTAGATGTAAAGAATGGCGATGAGATTATTGTTCCAACTTACACCTGCTCTGCAGTTTTAAATGCAGTAAACTTAATTGGGGGAAAACCAATATTGTGCGACAATGGACTTCAAGGGGCAAATCCGGATATAGACTCAATAAAAAATATAGTTAATATTAAAACAAAGGCTATTATAATTACACATACATTGGGATTCCCTGTTGATGTTGATAGTTTTAAGGTATTCGGCATTCCAATTATTGAAGATTGTTGCCAAGCTTTAGGTGCCATTTATGATGGAATGTATGTTGGAAACCGAGGTGATATTGCCGTTTATTCGTTTTATGCTTCAAAAATGATTTCTACCGGATATGGTGGAATGGTTATTACAAAAAATAAAAACTATGCAAATCGTATAGATGATTATTTAGATTTCGATGGGAGAGTTGATTACAAGCCCCGCTTTAATTTTAAATTAAGTGATTTGCAAGCAGCTGTTGGGATTTGTCAGCTAAACCGTTTTGATTACTTTATTGAGAAAAGAAAATCAAATGCACAAAGGTATGAGGAAGCTTTAAAGCATAATGCATTGGTGTCAAACGTTCAAGCTATACCCCGAGGTACTGCAAATAACTTCCGGTTTATACTTATTTTTAATTCATTCGAAGACCTGCAAAAAGGAAAGAATCATTTTGATCAGCATGGTATAACAACAATTTTACCTATTGAACCTTTCGAGTTACTGCATAGATATTTGAATCAATCACCCGACCTATTCCCTCATTCAGAGAAACAGGCATCAACTTATCTTTCAATTCCTATTTTTCCTGCCCTTCTGGAAGATGAGTTAAAGCGTATAGAAATTGCTTTATTAACTTTGCCAAAATGAAAATTCTTACTGCTCATCAACCTGTTTATCTTCCCTGGTGTGGACTCATTCATAAAATTGCATTAGCTGATGAATTTGTTGTTTTTGATTCAGTTCAGTATTTGAAAAAGGATTGGAACAATCGAAATAAAATTAAAACAGCCCAAGGACCTTCATGGCTTACTGTTCCTGTTAAAACCCATGGTAAATTTGACCAATTACTGGTAGATGTAAAGATTGACAATGAACAAAATTGGAGTAAAAAGCACCTTAGGGCCTTTCACTTAAATTATTCCAAAACACCCTATTTCGATCAATATATTGGTTTTTTTGAGAATTTGTATGCTCAAGAATGGGAGTTTTTAACTGAACTTAATAATCATATTCTTCAATTTATATTGAGTGATTTGGGTATCAAAATCCCATTAAAATTCGCCCATCAATTAGACTTTGAAGGTTCAAAATCAGCATTAGTTCAGAACATGTGCGAAAAATTAAATGCCGATCTTTATATTTTTGGAGCTCTGGGTAGAGATTATGCTGACATTGAATCATTTCACAAAGCCGGAGTGCAGGTGTATTTTCAAGAATATAAACATCCAAAGTATCCTCAACGATTTAATGAGTTCGAGACTTACATGACAATATTTGATTTAATGTTTAATTGCGGTCCTTCAAGTCTTTCTATACTCATGGGTGACAATATTGATAAGCAGCAACTTATAAACTCTATTTCAAAAAAAGAATGATGAATGATCTTCAATTTGGTAAATGGTTAGCTGATGGACAGTATTGTGTAGACAGCTCTGCAGAACTTTTAGCTAAACACTATTTATTAAATCATGCTTCATCAAAAAATGAATTAGTTTTTAAGATAATTGAAGAAGATGGCGTTTATTCAATTAATAAACAGGAATGGGACAGTAGTTTTTTTGGTTTTAATATTGCCCGTTTAGAGATATATAATAATCCCGACAATCTTCTTCCACACTTAAGCAAATTTCATAACTGGGCATTAAATAATAATATTAATTATATAACAACCCGAGTTTCACTTTCTAATGTTTTATTAGTTAACCATCTAACACAAAATGGATATTGTTTATTAACCAATAAATATATGCTTCGATGTGTAATCAATGATGTAAGTTTACCTGAATTACCTGAATTTCAATTCAACTTCTTATCAAAAGAAGAATATGATTTGCCAAAGAATTTGATAAATAACTCATTTACTTACAGCCGATTTAATATCGATTCTATTTTTGATTCTAAACGTGTGGGTGAAATGTATTCTTCGTGGATGCGAGATTTCATAAGCCAAGAAAATAATCACATTATCACACTGAAAGATCAAAATAAAATCATAGGATTTTGCGCTTTTTCAAAAGGAATTAATTTGTATCAGATGAATGGTATTGTCCCGAAGCACGGATTTATTGCATTAATTGCAGTTGATAAAGAATACAGAGGGAAGGGATTAGGGAAGCATTTACTCAACAAATCTAAAAACTATCTAAAGGCTCTAGGAATTAACCTTTTATTTGCAAATGTTGATATTGCAAACACAAGTAGTCTGAACACTTTTCAGTCTTGTGAATTCAAGGTTTTTAATCTAATCTCCGAATTTAAAATAAATTTGTAATAAATTAAACGTTCGATTATGTCGACAAGAAGAAATTACTACAAACTTTTACATGACGTAAAAAAATGCTATGAGCGTGGGGAGAATGTTTTGCATTTTTTGCAAAAGTCTTTCGGAATTTCATACAATACCCCTGAAGCCATTCAAATTAGTTATGATTTTCAAACAGGAAGTTATATTGACTATGTTAAATCTAATTCGGAGAAAGCAGATAAATACACAAACGAACTTGCTGAAATAATTAACGGATTAGGTCATTTTAACAGTATAATGGAAGCCGGTATTGGTGAAGCTACAACAATGGGGGAGTTGCTTCCTAAGTTAAATATCAAGACCTCGGCTTCGTTTGGATTTGATATTTCCTGGTCTAGAATTAAATTGGCAAATGCTTTTTTGGCGAAAAAGAATTTGTCTTGTAATTTGTTTATGGGTGATTTGTTTTCAATTCCATTGGAAGACAATTCTATTGACGTTGTATATACCTCTCATTCTATTGAACCCAATGGAGGAAGAGAAGAGGAACTTTTAAATGAGCTCTTTCGCGTTGCAAAGCGCTATGTAGTTTTAGTTGAACCAATTTATGAATTAGCCTCGGATGATGCTAAAAAGCGAATGGAATTGCATGGATATGTTCGCGGATTAAAGTCTACTGCGGAGCGTTTGGGAATGAAAGTCACTCAATACAGATTGTTAAATTCTCTTCAAACTCCTCTTAATCCGTCAGGACTTATATTAATTGAGAAATCAACAACAGAATCTTCAACCGAAGTAATCTACAGATGTCCAAATTCAGGTAATCCAATGCAGCGCGAAGAGGATTGTTTTTATTGTCCCGAAAGTATGTTAGTTTATCCAATTATTTCTGGAATCCCCTGTTTGGTTGCCTCGTCTGCAATTTTAGCTTCAAAGTATGATGTTTCATTTGAAGATATATAGTTATGATATCATTCAACCATAAACGCATACTTTTAGTTGCCGCTCATCCAGATGACGAGTTATTGGGATGTGGCGCGACAATGAAACGCTTAATTGATGAGTTCAATTGCCAAATTCGAGTAATCATTTTAGGTGAAGGAATTACATCTCGCTCAGATGAACGAGATCCGGAAAAATGGGCCAAACACTTGGAAATTCATCGTGCGAACATTAAGAAAGCTCAGGAAGCTATTGGCTATCAATCGGCGGGTATTTACAATTTTGCAGACAACCGTTTCGACAGTGTAGATTTGCTCGATTTGGTAAAAGTTATTGAGAAGGAAAAGACCGATTTTGATCCTGAAATAATCTTCACGCACCATGGAGGCGATACCAATATTGACCACCGCCGAACGTTTGAAGCCGTGGTTACAGCAATTCGTCCGATGAGCCATGAAAAAGTGCAGACGCTCATTTGTTTTGAAACACCCTCTTCAACCGAGTGGCAAGCATTTAATTACCCCAATCCGTTTTTGCCCAATCTATTTATGAGCATTTCAGAAAACAACCTGAATGCTAAAATAAAAGGTATGGAGTCGTATGAATTCGAAAAACGGCCCTATCCGCATCCGCGTTCTCCGGAAGCATTGAAAATTCAGGCGCAGCGCTGGGGTGTTGCCATAGGGAAGCCACTTGCTGAAGCCTTCATGTTGATTCGTTCGATTATAAATTGATGAATGTAGCCATATTTACATCTCACCCGTTGCTAGCCTCACATTACGAGACAGAATTGGAGATTATTTTAGAACATCAGAAAAATGGTGATCAAATCACTCAGTTGGTTTGTAATAAAGAACTTCCATCTTGCGACACGAACCCCTATCACCAACAAGAAGCATGTGAGCGTTGTGTTTCTAAACGAATTAACGGATACGATGTATTAGCCCCGGGAATGCATGTGCAGTCTTTTCTTCAGCTCAGCGTCGAAGACAAAAAGAAAATTTCAGCGCTAAGAACCAAGTTCAGTTCGATTCAGGATCTGCAATCCTTATGGATTGACAATTACGATATTGGATACTCCATTGCCTCTTCATTGATTTCCTTAAGTCGCAATCCGAACCCAGTGCTCGAGCCACGGTTGATTGAGCGTTATATCATTTCATGTGCTGGAGTCTATTTCAGTATGTTGAATTATTTGAGAGCCAATCACACTGACGTGGTTTACACCTTTAACGGCAGATTCTCGCATACCAAAGCCGTGCTTCGCGCATGTAACAAACTAGGCGTTAAATGCTTACTGCACGAACGGGGTAATTCAGTGAATTACTATTCCTTGTTTGAAAACACCTCTATCCACGATCTTAGGAACACGCATAACCTCATTGAAAAAGCATGGGCTGAAGCAGATCCTGAGGAGCGTGAACGCGATGCTAAAGATTGGTATACAACCCGAATCGGTGGGAAAATGCAAAATTGGTTTTCATTTCTTGCCGATCAAGTTATTGAATTGCCTGAAGACTGGGATCGCTCAAAGCGTAACATTATCATTTGTAATTCTTCTGAAGATGAACTTGCTTCTTTGGGCGATGATTGGAAGAACACATTGTATAAGAGTCAGTTAGAAGGAATTACTCGAATTATTGCCGATGGCGCCTCGATGGAAAACACGCATTTCTACCTTCGAATTCACCCCCATTTGGCAAAGGTTACAAATGAAGATGTGAAAGAGCTTTCTGCCATGAAGGCAAATCACCTAACCGTGATTCCCGCAACGTCCAAATTAAGCACTTACCATTTGGTAAAGGAAGCGGACAAAACAATCACATTCGGCTCTACTATCGGGATGGAGGCTACTTTCTTAAGAAAGCCAAGTATTTGTGCAGGCAAATCGTTCTACCATTATTTAAATGGTACTTATTCTCCGAGCGATCATGCCGAACTTATGCAGTTATTGGCAGAAAATCTTGAACCTAAGCCTTTGGAAGAAGCACTTAAATTCTCTTATTTCTTTGGCACGTTCGGGATTCCTTTCAAACACTATGTTCCCGAAGATTTTGACAAAGGAACAATACACGGGAAACGTATAGAGCCAACGATAGGCAAAAAATACAAATTAATCAAAGCCATTTACCACAATAAGAATTTCCCGAAATTAAGCGAATATTTGGCATTGCGTAAACGTAATAAGATCATCCAAAATTATCTACGTTGACAACAAAACCACCTTCAATATCTGTGGTAATTCCTGCATTCAATTGCGCAGCTTATCTCGAAGAATCTGTTAATTCGGTGCTTTCCCAAAGCTTTCAAAATTTCGAAATTATCATCGTTAACGACGGATCAACCGATTCTACGTTAGAAGTCGCACATCATCTTGCACAAAACGATACGCGCATAAAAGTACTCAGCCACGCCAACGGCAAACAGGGCAAAACGCGTAATGCCGGTGTGGCTGCAGCAAGTGGATATTACATCGCGTTTTTAGATGGAGACGATATTTGGCTTCCAAATAAATTGGAAATGCAACTCGAAGCCCTTGAAAACCAAAACGTGGATCTTGTTTTTAGCGACGGCTACATCTGCCTTAACAACGACCTTAATTCGCGCGAGCATACTTTTCAAATTACGCAGAAGATCTTTGATGGCCATGATCTAGAACTTTTCTACAGGCAAAATCAGATTCCCACCTCTACGGTGTTATGTACCAAAGATGCATTTGCAAAAGCAGGAGGTTTTGATGAAGAAGCTGAAGTACAGAATTGCGAAGATTATTTGTTATGGGCACGCATGCTGGATAAAGGTGCCAGGTTTTACGGTTTGGATGAAAATCTGATTTTGTACCGCGTACATCCTACATCATCCACAGCAACCAGAATTAATCAATTGCGACCATTATCATTTGCACTTATGCGGTTAAGCGGGCCAATGAGCAAAACACGCATAGAACGCATTCGAAAAACCCTGCGCGATTTATTGACCGAACTCAATGCACAAAACGAAGATTTAGAAAAAGTATTTGAGCCATTGCGTGAATACTGCACTCGTTTTAAGGGGAAATTAGCTTTGGCGATTCTGAATTTTTCTTTACGCTTACCCCGTAGAATTTTTTTAGCTGTAGCGTGGCGTCTTATCTAAAAAATTGAAGCGGGCCCTAAAAAGGAACCCGCTCCAATACCTAAATCAAACTAACGCTACAATCAACCGAACAAGAATTCAGAATTTTGGTTTACACTAGGTTCCAATTATTTTATTTGATGCTGAAAATCAGCTCAATAAATTTTATTGCTTAATCATTTTAACGCGCACAGTCGGATTTTCGTCCATATTCAGCACATAAATTCCCGCAGGTAGCTCGTGTAGAGAAACACTTGTTTTTCGTCCCATAAGCTGTCCTTGTCGAACCATGCGTCCACTTAAATCGAAGATGCGATAAGTACCGGTTGAATTTTCATCCGTTTCGATGGTGGCAACATCACCGCTTGGGTTGGGGTAGATTATCATTTGGCTTTCATTTAAGTCAGCAACTCCCGTTATATCTGCCAAAACCACCAACTCATAACCGCTTATTGTTTGCGCCCCAGTGCCGGGCACCGTTGCCGACAAATCGCTGAGCCATGTGTTGGCT
>JBKCFX010000640.1:0-2453 GCA_046303595.1 Bacteroidia bacterium | reverse complement strand
GCTTTGCCATTGCTCGAGGTTGAGTTTTTCTTTAAAAACTGGTATTAGGATATCGTTGCTGGCAGCTACAAAGCCCCAGAAAAAAAACACTGAAATAAGAGTTATGAATGCGCCTTGGTTTTTCATTTGCACAATGTAGACATAATAAAGCCTTTAACTCGTTTTTCGCAGGTGAATTTTTGAGCAGAGCCCCGTTGAAAAGTTTATCGGTATTTTCCAAGAGCTAATGTTAAGCCCAACTTAAACCGGAACATCAAACCATTCGTAAAGAGTAGCCAGCGTAATTTCCTGCTTTTTTAACCCTGCAACATCGTGCGCAATTCGCCCTTCATGTAAATGTATTATCCGGCTGCCTGCACGCAAACAATGACGCAAGTCGTGGGTTACCATAATGGCTGTTAAATTTTGCTGTTCGATTATGGAGCACGCCAACCGAAATACTGTTTCGGCCGATTTTGGATCCAGTGCAGCAGTAGGCTCATCAAGCAATAACAATTTCGGCTTAAGATACGTTGCCATCAAAAGAGATAACGCCTGACGTTGCCCGCCTGAAAACGAACCTGCCGTCCGATCGAGTTTGTCCTCGAGGCCCATCCCCAAAACAGCGATTCGATCGCGTATTTCATTGCGGAAGGCATTGTCGGTACCAATCCTCAATCCACGCCCTGTGGAGCGCAGTGCTGCGAGTCTGAAGTTTTCGACGATCGAAAGTTCTGCAGCAATACCATCGGTCGGTTGCTGGAAAACACGGGCTATGTGTTTCGCGCGCACGTGCAATGATTTATGTGAAATATCCTCGCCGTAAAGCTCAATTTTAGACTTCCCCAAATCTGTACGAACATTTCCGGCAATAACATTGAGCAAGGTCGATTTTCCCGAGCCGTTGGCGCCGAGTAGAAAAATAAACTCTCCTTCCAAAACAGAGAGGCTCAAATCATCCAGCGCCCGAAACTCCTGTTCAGTGGCTCGGTTAAATGTTACCGACAGATTTTTTAGGTGCATCATCGTAGTTTCAATTTTTTATGAAACACCGGAAGTGACACAAAAAGCAATACAACCAAAGCATTGAATAGTTTCATCCAGTTCGGATCGATTCCCGAAGCGAGCGTAAAAGCCATAATGAGCCGAAAAACCAAGCAACCAAAGAGCACAAGCAGTAACTGCATAGAAAGCGAATGCAAACCGAATAGCTTTTGTAAACTTTCTCCCATCATAACCGATCCCAGCCCTAAAATCACAATGCCGATGCCCATGTTTATGTCGGCAAACTGCTGCATCTGCATCACAAGTGCTGCCGATAATGCGGTAAATCCATTTGCAACAGCAAGGCCAGTAATTTTCATTCGTTGTGTATTGATACCCATAGATGCGGCCATGGCTTCCGACTGACCCGTTGCGCGCAGTGCGAGGCCAAAATCGGTCTTCAGGAACCAGTACAATAGGGCGAGGCTAAGAACTGCAAAAAGTGCTACAATCATCAACTCATTCCAGTATGGATCGCTGCTTAATTCAACCTCCGAGAAAACAGAATCGCATTGTTCAGAAAGCGGCAAATTGGAACGACCCATTACACTGAGATTTACAGAATATAAAGCGGTCATAACTAAAATTCCGGCAAGCAGGGCATTGACGCCTAAGG
This sequence comes from Bacteroidia bacterium, assembly GCA_046303595.1. GTDB lineage: Bacteria > Bacteroidota > Bacteroidia > M30B66 > M30B66 > CAMCXT01. The sequence continues at coordinate 814 of JBKCFX010000640.1, read as the reverse complement.
TAGTATGAATTAGCGCTGTAATTGAACCGGCTAGCGCTCCGGCTAGTATCCCGCCGAGTACAGAAAGATACCAGGGCAAACCACCAATTAAACATACCGCGGTTACCGACGCCGAAAGGGTATAACTGCCGTCGGTAGTAATATCGGGTAGATTAAAAATACGCACCGATAGGAAAACACCCCAGGCCATCATTGTTGTGGCAAGTGCAAGTGAGAGAGCCGAGATGTAAAAATCCATGCAATGGTTTTTAACAAGATTTTGAATCCAGTGTTTCTTCGAGTAACTAACGCCCCTTGTTGGATGCAATTTTTTTTCGGGTTTTAACTTTTGTAAGCGGAGGCATTTTACCGGTCTTCAGAAAATAAACTGCTTGGCAACCTGCATCGTATCCCCATTGATAGATGTCGGCCCCAAATGCCATGTCGGCGCCGCGCGTTATTAATCCGGCCTCAGAAGTTAAAATCGGTATGCCTTTCCCTTTGCATACGGATGCGATGGTTTCGAAGGAGGCAAAAATGGTATTGTCGGGAAGCGCAAAGAAAACATCGATGCCTTGCGCAACCAGTTGTTCGGTTATGATGCGTGTATCGGCCGAATTTGATGCCGGTAAAACAACTATCTCTAGCGATAGCTGCGATGCAACGCTTTGAATTCGTTTGAGCGCATCAACGCTTTGCGGTTCGCTTTGGTTAATAATTGTACCCACCTTTTTTGCTCCTGGGCGCAATTCGCGAATTAAGGCAAAGGCTGTATCGATGTATTCGAGGGTTTCGTAAACGCCAAAGAGATTGCTCTGAGGTTTACCCGATTTAT
>JBKCFX010000639.1:0-1278 GCA_046303595.1 Bacteroidia bacterium | reverse complement strand
TAAGGATAACCAAGGTAGGCATTAGCTGTTTCGAGCTCGCCCGCTGTTAAGGCTTTGCGGATACGCGAAGACGATATGGTAACCTGATCGATGATTCGGGCAGGAATTTCCTCAACTTCAAATCCGTAAACCAATCCCATTTGCTGCAATTTGAGGAATGAACCTTCCCTGTTTTTTCCGAACTGATGGTCGTACCCAATTACGAGCTTTGATGCACCAATTAGGTCGACGATAATTTTCCGGATGTAATCATCGGCCGACATTTCTGCAAATGCTTTGTTAAAGGGAATAACCAGTAAATGATCTACACCAAGCGCCGACAAACGTTCGGCTTTTTCTTCGACCGATTGCAGCAACTTCAGGCTTAAGTCGTTCGGAAAAAGAACGCTACGCGGATGCGGATCGAATGTAACAACTACACTTTCGCCCTGATTCTCCTTCGCCGAACGTATAAGTCGGTCGATAATCTGCTGATGTCCGAGGTGCACACCATCAAATGTTCCCGTGGTAACGACCGGATTTTTAGGGCGGATTGGAGAAAATTTACCGAAATGGACTTTCACAGGCGCAAACCTAATCATTATCTGAGGAAAAAACAGTAAAAGAATCGAAATCTCGCTATACATATATGACCTCGAAAGTCCATCCAATCAACTACAATCTGTTTCAGCTTTCAGATTTTATAAACTTTTATTTTCAATCAAAAATATGCTTACTTTTGCGCGCGGTTTCGGAAGCAATTTCAGCCCCTTAATTCTACAAAATCTATGGCCCAAAGCATTGGTAAAATTGTACAGGTAATTGGTCCTGTAATCGACGTTCGGTTCAATACCGAAAACAACAAACTTCCTAACATTCTCGACGCGCTTGAGATTAAGCGTGAAAACGGACAAGTAATCGTGTTGGAGTGTCAGCAGCACATTGGTGAAGATACCATTCGTGCAATTTCCATGGACTCTTCAGACGGTTTGCGCCGCGGAATGGATGTAATTGCAACGGGGAAGCCGATTACGATGCCAATAGGCGACCAGATTAAAGGCCGTCTTTTCAATGTGGTTGGAGAGGCTATTGATGGAATTGGGCCTGTAAGCAACGAAGGAGGATATTCGATTCACCGCGAACCACCAAAATTTGAAGATTTATCCACTTCTTCCGAAGTATTGTTCACCGGGATTAAAGTAATCGACCTTATCGAGCCTTACTCAAAAGGAGGTAAAATTGGTCTTTTTGGTGGTGCCGGAGTAGGAAAAACAGTATTGATTCAGGAGTTGATTAACA
>JBKCFX010000638.1:0-7161 GCA_046303595.1 Bacteroidia bacterium | reverse complement strand
CTACAAATTCGAGTTCGAGTCCTTCGTATTTCAGCATGGCCGTTCCGAAATTCTTGAAGTATGCCACTTGAACATCGGGACCTAATTTCGCGGCAACGGCCTTTGCAAAGTCGAGTCCGCTGCCTTCAACCACCACATCGATGTCTTTACGAAAATCGCGTTTCAGCAAGCAATCGCGCACGTAGCCACCGATAACGAAGGCACGCGTTTGTTGCTGCTTTGCTACATTAGAAAGCAAGGTAAATACTGGTTGGTGAAGGTTAAACTGCGACAAAACGGCTGCAAAAATAGGCTTTTTACTTTGGCTCCTGCAGGAGTGTTACAAGGCGTGTGGCAGAAATTGATGTTGCGCAAGCGAAATGGCCTTCGGGACAGGCTTTTTTTCCATGCAAACCGCAAGGACGACAGGCCAAATTCTCGCTGGTTTCAACGCAGTGCGCATTGTCTGAGAGTGGACCAAAACCAAAATCAGGAATGGTGCTGCAATACACGGCGCAAACCGAGGCATTTACAGCCGAAGCTAAGTGCATCGGTGCCGAATCGTTTACATAGTTCATCTGCGCATTGCGCATCAAAGCGGCCGACTCGAGCAGATTTAGTTTGCCGCAAAGGTTTGTAAAAAGTTTATGTGTGCTTTTTTGAATCAAAGTTTCGCAGATTGCCGAATCGCCTTTTCCACCCAGCAGATACACCTGAATGTGCGTTGGCAGAAGATTGCAGAATTCAATCCATTTTTCGAGTGGCCATTGCTTGGTAAACCATACCGATGCCGGCGAGATGCAGATGTATGGGTTCTGTGTTTCGATTGGGCTTGCTTGCGGCGGATACAATTTTGGTCGTTCGTATGGCCTAATATGCAAGGGTTTTAAAAGTTCTCCGTTGCGCGTGCATTCGTGCACACCGGGTTCGATGCGGTGCTTTATGCGGTGGTTGAACAGGAACGCAAAAGGATTTTTCTCGAATCCGATGCGGAATTTCGCCTTTGAGAACGCCGTGAGGAATCCCGATGCTGCGAAACGCTGGCAGTTCAGTACAGCCTCGTACTGTGTTTTGCGGATGGATTGCAGCAGGCGCAATAAATTCCGGTATTTACTGGCTTTCTTGTCCCAAACGATAACATTTCGTATGTAGGGATGGTTGGCAAACAATGCCTCATTGCCTTTGCGCACCAAGATATCGATCTGAATGGCCGAATCGTGCCGATGAATGGCTTCGGGCAGGCAAGTCGCCAGAATAGCGTCGCCAATGAATGCCGTTTGGATGACCAGAATTTGCCGAAGCACAGAATGCGGTTAGTCGAGCGCAAAGTTAACACGCACGGTAATCGATGCGGTTTTGTTGCGCGATGATGTGTTGAACGTTCCGCCCCAGGAATAATCTTCGTTGCTGTTTTGTCCGGTAATCTGGAAGATGCCCATATCTCCGGTTTCCATACCCGAAATTGAAGCTCCGGCATTTTCGGCAATCTTCTCGGCACGGATGCGGGCATCTTTGGCTGCTGCAGCCAACAGATCGATTTTTAGGTCCGACAGTTTGGTGTAGTAATAGCGCGGATCGGACGAATACAGTTCGATACCTTCGTTAATTAACTCGGTAATTTCACGCGAGAGGGCTTCGACACGGTCTATGTTCTTCGACTCGATGTTGACTTGCTGACTCAGTTTGTAGCCCGAAAAAACAGAAGTTTCGGAGCCATCAGGATAACGACGGTTCTCATATTCCTTGTTGATTTCGACCGCTGAAAAAACAATTTCTGCAGCCTGCAAATCCTTGCTTTCGAGGTACGATTTAATGCGTTTCTGATCCTCTTTCAACAAATTAAACGCATCCTGCAAATTGGTAGCGCGGCGCGAAAAACCGGCCGACCACACAATGAGATCGGAGCCGAAATCGCGGCTGGCCAACCCTGTAACCGAAATCTGGCTGGGCGTGCGTTTCGATTTGATGTAGGAGCTTCCTAAAATCCAGGTTCCAATAATAATCGCAACAGCAATGGAGAGGGTTGGAAGAATGTTTTTCATTACACAGCAATGTTATACTCACGAAGGGTTTCGTTGAGTGAGGTTTTCATATCGGTTGATGCTTTTCGCTTGCCGATGATTAAAGCGCAAGGTACCTGATAGGTGCCGGCAGGAAAAGTTTTTGGGATGCTTCCGGGAATTACAACCGAAGCTTCGGGTACTTCGCCGCGGTATTCAACCGGCTGCGGACCGCTTACATCGATAATTTTGGTGCTGGCCGTGAGCACCACGTTAGCGCCAAGAACGGCGGCCTTACCAACGCGCACGCCTTCAACCACAATGCAGCGCGAGCCAATGAAACAATCGTCTTCGATAACAACCGGACTGGCCTGCACCGGCTCGAGCACACCGCCAATGCCCACGCCGCCGCTGAGGTGAACGTTTTTTCCAATTTGCGCGCAGCTGCCCACGGTAGCCCAGGTATCGACCATGGTTCCCGAATCGACATACGCACCGATGTTCACGTAAGAGGGCATCATGATCACACCCGGAGCGAGGAAACTTCCGTAGCGGGCAATGGCATGCGGAACCACCCGTACACCGGCATCGGCATAGCCTTTTTTGAGCTGCATTTTATCGTGAAACTCAAACGGACCAACCTCGATGGTTTGCATTTGTTGAATCGGGAAATAAAGAATAACGGCTTTTTTAACCCAGTCGTTTACTTTCCAGCCGCTTTCTGTAGGTTCGGCTACACGAAGCGAGCCCTCGTCGAGCATTTCTATTACTTCACGAATGCAAAGCTGAACAGCAATATCTTTTAATAAATCGCGATTTTCCCAGGCTTGTTCAATGGTGTCTGTGAATCTTTGTAGCGGCACGTGTTTGACTCTAAGTAGGGCGAATTTATCAAAAAATGATTAAAAAGGCGAGCTGCAAAAGTAATTTTGAAATTACTTCTCCAATAATCACCATTCTTCTTTATATTGATTACTTTAATCTTAAATCAGTTTATCTATTGCCTTTTACGAGCCCACTAATTTTTAGTGATTAATTTTTAATGGTAAAATTGAGCACATTTTCTCGGACTCCTATTCATTACCTTAAAATGTTGGGCCTCCTTCAAAAATAAAATTTTTTGCAGGCTAATCCCGTAAGCAACGCACTGAAAGTCCATCGTCTTTGCCGGTAGCATCTTTAAGTATGTTGCCTGATGAGTAAAGCAGCAAACGGAAATACGAATTAAAGCTATTGGCTGGGGTTGTAGTCCAAAGACCTGTCCCGATTCCAAGAATTCCAAAACTTCCATTGGTGTCGCGCGTGGGCATTCCAAGTGCAGCAAAACCACTGATATTAGAGGCATCTACATTGGGCGCTAACCAATAGGTGTTACCGGCACTTTTCATTTTAGCTCCGGCGCTGCTGCTCTGAATACATGATATACAGTTTAAATCTGCCCCCGAATCGAGAAATCCCACAAGGGTATTGTATTCGGCATCGCTGGGCACGTGCCACCCGGTGGGGCAAAGTTGCCGTGAATCAGTAACGGCATACCAATTATACAATTTTCCATACGGACAATTATACGCAGCACTATCGTTATTGTGCCAACAAGATGCGCCCGAGCTGAGGTTTGCCCACGTTGTGTTTGATGTAACTACCGGAATGGCATTTCCATTTCGGTAATGTGCCGTTTTAAGATTTTCGGCCATCCATTCCTGCGAGCCAATGATAATGGTTTTGTAAACGTTTCCATCTTGGTCGGTCATGCTGCCGTAAGTTAGGTTTGCATTGTGTACACTGTCGGCACCACAAGAATGCGAACCATAGGCTGTTTGTCCGCCCCCTCCGTTATTTGCCGCACTTATACCTGGGATAATGTAGTGCGAGGATCCAATAAAAAGCGTGTCGCCTGCATTTGAAACCGAAGATGTTACATTGTTGCTATACAAGGCATACGGCACGCTTAGTAATTGATGCGTTGCGTTTATGGTGTAATTGGCTCCGCCGTTGACATCGGTTTCGGTTTTTATAAAGTATGGCCCATTTGCCCAGTTTATATTTGAAAAATTACCACTCAGCAAAGTTCCGCCGCCTATTTCGAGTGTTGCAAGCCCATTGGCATTGGTCAGCAGATTGTGCGTTTCGGTATACACCGCGCTGCCGGTGATAGTACCCTGCAAAATGGAGATTTTAATTCCCACAAATTGGTTTGCCACCAATTGATTGCCAGCATTACGAATTACTGCTTGATAAGAGAATTTTTGAGGTGCTTGGGCTAGCGCTGTAAACGCGATGCAATAGAAAGAGATTAGAATAAGGAGATTTTTCATGGGGGAATAATGATTCAACATCGAAAATAGAGCATTTTTATGTTCGATGAATAGTTATGCTCCAATTTAAAATTAGCCACCGGATTAAAACTTCAGCGGGGGCGAAAATGCAAAATCGGGCTTCTGGCTTTAGTCCGAAGCGGATATGCAAAAATTTTCACAGACTCAGGATTGCAATTCTGGGATAAAAAATGCGAATCGCCATTTGAAGGATTTGTAAATGTAAGTGCTACGATACTTCACAAACGACGAGCATCGCGCTCGGGATTGCAGGGGAAGCCCGCACTGAGCCGAAGCGCAGCGTAGGCGAAAGAGGACTTGTACCGGAAAGCCCGGAATAGCGCCCCAAAATAAAAAGCTGATTGTGTTATGATTAAGCTTGTGTGCGCTCGCTTGAATTGGGGGCCGCCACTCCTCCTCCCCGAGGTAAAGTTACGACACACATGCGGTACTAGTCGTTTCAAAATCGCAAAACGGATAATTGTTACCAACACAGCTGTTCATAGTTTGGTTGGTAAATGGCCCTTGGCTTGTAAATAACTATTTCGGAACTTTAAGCAGGGCGGGGACACGTGTTTCCCTCCATCAAATGGCATCGAAACAAAGGTTGTTCTCGCGTTCTGCAACATGAGCTTTTGTGACCTAAAATGACCTTAAGGTTTGACGATGAATTCGAAGGTTTGCCGAAAATTGAAACAACAAAGGTTGCGACCAACTACTTTATAGGGATGTGGCTCACATTGTATATTTATGCCCTAAATGCCTTTAAAATGCCCTTAAATACCCTTAAACGCCCTAACTAAAGTTAGGACCTTACGATTGGCGGTGAATTCGATATCTTTATGTAAATGGGAGCGGTTTGATAATCAAATTAAGCCCTCCAGAAAATCGCAAATATCTTCTTGTTGCAAATGGTACGTGTTTATTCCCAGTTCGGAAGCGGCCCGAATGTGTTGTATGGAATCGTCGATAAACAAAGTTGATTCTGGCTTGATGCCCGCATCAGCCAGTACGTGTTTGAAGATTTGCGTGTCGGGTTTGCGAAGTCCCAGCTCGTAAGAGAGATACAGCTTCTCGAAAAATGGCTCGAGCGAGGGTAGACTATACGTTTTCAAAAGGTATTTGTTGAATGCCTGGATGTGGATTTCGTTGGTGTTCGACAGTAAGAAAATGCGGTGATTCTCGGCTGTCTTCTCAAGTCTAAAAAGTCGTTGTTCGGGTAAATCGAGCAGAATGGAATTCCAGGCGTCTCGGATTTGATCTTCGGTTGTTCCTGGTTTAACAAACTTTGCCACTTCTTCGACAAAGGCTCCTGAACTGATGCGACCGGTTTCGTAATCGTCGAGCAAGGTGGTTTGTGCAGCCTGTGAAAAATGCTTCGAAAAATCATCAATTCCGAGTGCCTTGAATGCTTTAACCGGCAACTGGTAATCGATGTTGAGGATAACGCCACCGAGATCGAAAACAATGGCATCGATGTGTTGATTCTGATAAATCATGCCGCAAAATAGCGGAATGCAATTGTTTTTGCAATTTTAAGATTGCCGTGTATCTTTGCGCTCCTCAAATCGATAGGGCTTGTAGCTCAGGGGTTAGAGCATCGGACTCATAATCCGCGGGTCGCAGGTTCGATTCCTGCCAGGCCCACCCTATTATAAAGCACACTTTAACCGGTGTGCTTTTCGTTTTAATAGGGTCTGTAAACAGAATATTCGGATCGATTTTTAGGCAATCATCCCCTTCAAATGGCATTAATCAATTTTCAAAAGATATTAATCGCCATAGGGGTCGCCAGGTTCGAAATAATCTTCTCCTACCGCATCGCCGATATAGCGCCTGTCTATTTCGTGATTCCATAATTTACTGTTTCTCGAACTTTTTGATTCTGCTTTTATGTAGAAATAGTCAATTACCAAGGCTCCTACCCAGCAAACCAAATAAACATACCATAAAATTGGGTAGTTGATTGATGCTGTATAATCGAGTACATAATTCAATCCGTTCCAGAACAAAACGAGTACTAGACACAGAACAAATAAAATAGTAGAAATCACTATACACATAATTACGTGCAGTACTATTTCTCCTTGTTTTTCACTGAGTTTAAAACGTTTCATTATCTTTTAATTTATAGAATGTAAAATATTGAAAAATAAATAATTGGAAATATTGAAACAAAATAGAAAAATCAACGCCTGCCTTGCGAAATCTTAATTACAGGGAATTATTTACCGGAAAATGATGGCTGGGTCCCTTTCATTCGTGTTGCGAACAATTCGGCTATTTTTTTACCGGAAGCTTTATTCTTTTGTCGAAATTCCTTGAAAAAATAGCATTAATCTACCATGTTTTTAACTGACTGGTTGTAAATTCCCACTCGGGTGTACTTAATTTTGTGTCGGTTGTTTTTATAGTATACCAAGGACTTAGTGCTGGATTGCCTTTGTTTTTCAGAATCTGAATTTCTTGAGCCGGCATATAACTTTGAGCCAATAGAAAAACGATATCGCCTGTAGAATTTTCGGCTTGATCCACAACAATTACAGCATGCCCGGGCGATCCACCCCGAATAAATACATCGCCAATAGCCATATCGCTTATGTTCTTTGAACGAAGCGATTTATCCAACGACAATGTTCCTGCATAGGTGAAAACAAACTCCATATAGCTCCTAAAATCGCTGTAGGTGTTTGAAGACTGAGCTATTTTGCGCCATGTGGTCGTATTGCCATTAACCATAACTCGGTTGCCTTTTATCCATTCGGAATAATCAACCTTAAAGCCATTTGTGAGGTTGAATGTAATTTGATCAAATGCTTTTTGCTTAAAAAAATATTCGCCCCGTAAACGCATAATCGCATCAGCAC
>JBKCFX010000637.1:0-2849 GCA_046303595.1 Bacteroidia bacterium | reverse complement strand
TTACGTATGCATAAATACCTTGGCCCTTAATTTCGTGCGGATATCCTACTACAGCGCTCTCAATTACCTTTTTATGTTGATTGATGGCATTTTCTATTTCAGCAGTGCCAAACCGATGTCCCGAAACATTTATTACATCATCCACACGACCAATTAAGCGATACAAACCATTTTCGTCGCGTCGTGCACCATCGCCTGTAAAATAATAGCCTTTGGAAGTAGAAAAATAGGTTTGCCTGCAACGCTCATGATCGCCAAAGGTAGTTCGAATCATTGAAGGCCATGGATAACGAATTGCCAGATATCCTTCCTTATCATTTCCTTCAATAATCATCCCATCCTGATCAAGAAGTACCGGTTGAATTCCGGGTAAGGGGAATCCGGCGTGTGCAGGCTTGGATGGCGTGATTCCGGCCAACGATGAAATCATAATTCCTCCCGTTTCGGTTTGCCACCATGTATCTACAATCGGACAGCGATTTTTCCCAATGTGGATGCTGTACCAATGCCAAGCTTCTTCATTGATAGGCTCTCCAACCGAGCCCAAAACTCTTAGCGAATGTAGATTATACGGTAATACGTGATCTAAACCCATGGCCATGAGCGATCGAATAGCGGTTGGCGCGGTGTAAAAAACACTGACATGATGTTTGTCGATAACTGACCAAAAACGACCCGGATCGGGCCATGTTGGTATCCCTTCGAACATCACAGAAGTAATGCCGGACATCAATGGACCATATAATAAATAACTATGGCCTGTAATCCAACCAATATCGGCAGTGCACCAATACACATCATCGGGCATAATCTGAAATACATTTTGGAACGAGTAATTCACATACGTTGCATATCCTCCGCATGTATGCACTACTCCTTTGGGTTTCCCTGTAGAACCGCTGGTATACAGAATAAACAGAACATCTTCTGAATCCATCGATTCAGCAGGGCAATCGGAATCGACCATTTGTAACTCATCATGCCACCATACATCGCGGCTGCTATTCATCGCAATATCCCAACCAAGGTGCCTGTAAACAATCACACGATGCACCCCAGGACACTGCACAAGCGCCTCATCAACAACAGACTTAAGCGGAATTTGCTTTGCTCCGCGGCTTAGCGCATCGGCAGTAATTACAATCGAACAACCGGAATCGTTAATGCGGTCTGCAATAGCGGTTGCCGAAAAACCTGCAAATACAACAGAATGCACAGCTCCTATTCGGGCACATGCTAGTGTAGCAATCGCCAATTCTGGAATCATTGGCATATACAAACAAACACGATCTCCTTTTCGCACGCCATTTCGCTTGAGGACATTAGCGAACCGACAAACTTGTACATACAGTTCGCGATACGTCAAACACCTCACCTCGTCGTCGGGATTATTTGGCTCAAAAAGCAGTGCAGTATGATTTCCACGAGCTGCAATATGCCGATCGAGACAGTTTTCGGTTATGTTCATTTTCCCACCAATAAACCACGCACAGGAGTAAGGATCAAAACTCCATTCGGTTACACGTTGCCATTTCTCCTTCCAAACTAAATCGGATGCGACATCTTCCCAAAAAACTTCGGGATCTTCAATGCTTTTCCTGTAGGCTTCTACATAGTGTTCTAGAGATTGGATGTTCTGCATATAAATTGGGATAATGCTCGAAAATAAGAAAATAGCAAGAAGTACGCGTGTGAAAGCGATTAGATAAATTGTAATTTTACCCAAAAGAAAAAATCCAAGATGAAAATCGCGGCTAAATTTAGGATTGCTCTGCTATTCACACTTCTAGGGACGACAACCATTCAATCTTGCCAGAAATGCTATGTGTGCACGTGTACCGATACAACTACTGCATTTGGTTGCACGCAGCAAGGAGAAGCAATTGAAATGTGCGACCGTGGCCTAGTCGGGAAAACAGCATTAACCGCTCGCATTTTGGAGAAAGAAAGCGAGGGCTATACGTGCTCGCTGAAGTAATTGAGCTTTACTAAACGTATTATCTGAATACAATGCCGTGCGTGAGAAAAACTTCCGGATGATAGTGTTCCATTTTCGAAAACCAGAAGTCGCCGCCGTTTAGCGTTAAAATCAATTCGCAACCGGCGTTAAGTGCAGAGGCTTCCTGCAGCGCATCTTCGAAATCAACGTTTGCATGCTTCAGAGCAATTCCAACTTCTTTGGGTCCACATGGCGAAATGTGAATGTGCTTGCATAGTATGGAGACCTTCTCATGTGCGCGTTTTCGTCCGCTTTTCTTTTCAGCGAAGTAATAGGCAATGCCTAAGCTTAAGGTTGAGCAATAGATTTCAATTCCATCTTTACCCGCCAGACTCAATACGCGCGAACAACTATCGTAGGCCGGATATTCTTTATTGAATACGGCAACCAAAATATTGGCATCGACAAATACCTTCATTTTTTGCGCGATTTGCGCATTTCAGAGCGAAGGTCAGAACTTGAAGGTGGTGTTTTGATGTATTTCGCGTCAGATTCGGACACCTGAGATACCCAATCATTTACCGGGAATTCTTCGAGCGATGTGTAGCCGCCCGAAAGCAACCTACGCAACAAAACCTCGGTGAGCCGGCTTAGGCTAATTCCGCGCAACTCGGCATAATTCTTTGCCTTTTCAATGATAGCTGCATCAAAACTGAGGGTTATTTTGGCATCTGGATGCATATGCACTTATTTTACTACAAAGATATTTTTTTTATTCGTACAAAAGAGCGAATTTAAAATCATCAAACCAATTTTTTGTATCGGATACGTTTTGGTTCTACATCGCCAAGCCGTTTCTTTTTATTCTCTTCGTATTCCGAATAACCACCTTCGAAGTAATATACCTGAG
>JBKCFX010000636.1:0-3286 GCA_046303595.1 Bacteroidia bacterium | reverse complement strand
GGCTTACACACCGTGCGTATATACGAGCCCATCAAACAAAGCCTTGAGCATGACGCCGAAGCCGTGTTTATTCGCAAATGGTTGCCCGAACTGGCCACATTGCCCAACGGACTAGTCCTGCAGCCGCATTTGCTCACACCGCTCGAAGAACGCATGTATTCGTTCCGCCGCGGAGTCGACTATCCTTTGCCCTTGGTCGATACGAAAGTAAGCGGCGCCAAAGCGGGCGAAATTCTTTGGAAAATTTTGAAATCGCAAGAAGCCAAACGCGAAGCAGTGCGCATTTTAAAGGCGCATGTGGTATCGCCCGAGCGGCAAAAAGCCATGAAACGCGGTGAGTTGTTTGGTTAGGAGCAGTTTAATTCTAATTTAAGTGCGGCATCGGGTTTTTCGCTGCAAGTCCGAACCTCAATCGGCTGAGCTTTCGATAAATTAATTATTTTCAATTCTTCAACCATTTCGCACATAGAGGCGTTACATTTACACGAGAGTAAGCCATTATCCGAAAACGATTGGTTTATACGCAGCAAAAACCTCATGACCTTCCAAAATAATTCGGGCTTTGTTTTTAGTCAGTATGAAGAACCGGAACGCACTCCGTTTGAGCGTTTGTTCGACATATTTCAAGAAATTATTGTACACACTGCCGGCGATGTAGACGAGGCCTTGGATTGGATGCTGCAATTGGATGCTGAGTACAAGCTCTTCACAAGCGAATACACCATGGACGAGTTTGTGGCCGACCTGAAAAAACACGGATACATCAAAGACGATGAACAAAAGCCGCCCGGCGAAGGCTTGGTGATTACCGCTAAAACCGAGCAGCATATTCGGCAACGCGCCTTAGACCAGATTTTTGGCGATTTGAAAAAATCGGGACGCGGCGACCATAAAACCAAGCACCTTGGCGCAGGCTCCGATAAAACCGGCGAATTGCGCCCCTATGCCTTTGGCGATAACATCGACCAAATGGCCGTTACCGAAAGTGTGAAAAACGCTTTTGCCAACAATGGAATCGATGAGTTTCGATTAACAGAACACGATTTGGTGATGCACGACACCCATCATGCGGCACAAATGAGTACCGTGTTGATGATCGACATCAGTCACAGCATGATTTTATATGGCGAAGACCGTATTACGCCGGCAAAAAAAGTTGCTATGGCTTTAGCCGAGTTGATCCAAACGCGTTACCCCAAAGACAGTTTAGACATTCTTGTTTTTGGGAATGATGCATGGACCATTCAAGTGAAAGATTTGCCTTATCTTCAAGTAGGCCCATACCACACCAATACGGTGGCTGGCTTAAATTTAGCCTTGGATATTTTGCGAAGGAAAAAACAAGCCAACCGACAAATCTTCATGATTACCGACGGCAAGCCCAGTTGCTTGAATCTGCAAAATGGAGAGTACTACAAAAACAGCAATGGTTTGGATGCCTACATTGTAGACAAATGTTTAAATAAAGCCAAAGAGGCACGTAGAATAGGCATTCCCATTACCACGTTTATGATTACCGACGATCCCTATTTGCAAACCTTTGTGGAGCAATTCACCGAAGCCAATCAAGGTAAAGCCTTCTACACAGGCTTGAAAGGACTGGGACAAATGATATTTGAAGATTACGAAAAAAACAAAAAACGAAACATCCGATAACATGAACCTAAGCGAGATCAAAACCTTTGGCGATTTAGAAAAAGTGGGCTATGCGTCGCGCTCCATCAAAGACGAATTGCGCAACAACTTGATCGCTAAATTGAAAAACAAGGAGGCTATTTTTGAAGGCATTATCGGATACGATGAAACGGTAGTTCCGCAATTGAAGAACGCTATTTTAGCCAAACACGCCATCAATTTGCTGGGTTTGCGCGGTCAGGCAAAAACACGCATTGCGCGCTCGATGATAAACCTACTCGACGAATACATTCCTGTAATTGCCGGATCGCCCATCAACGACGATCCGTTTCAGCCGATTTCGAGTTATGGGAAAGCGCTCAAAGCAGAAAAAGGAGCCAAAATGCCCATTGAATGGTTGCACCGAAGCGATCGATTTTACGAGAAGTTAGCCACGCCCGACGTAACCGTGGCAGACTTAATTGGCGATATTGATCCCATAAAAGCGGCCACGCAAAAACTGACCTATGCCGACGAAGGCGTGATTCATTACGGCATGATACCGCGCGCAAACCGTTGCATCTTTGTGATTAACGAAATACCCGATTTGCAGGCTCGAATTCAAGTGGCCCTGTTTAATATTCTGCAAGAGGGCGACATCCAAATTCGCGGGTTCAAAATGCGTTTGCCCTTGGATGTGCAGTTTGTGTTTACGGCCAATCCTGAGGACTATACCAACCGAGGTAGTATTGTAACACCTTTGAAAGACCGCATTGGTTCGCAAATTTTAACACACTACCCCAAGAGCATCGAAGTAGCCAAAAAAATTACGCAACAAGAGATTATTGCAGAGGCCAGAAACGAAAATATTTTTGTGTCAGAAACCGCAAAAACGCTCTTAGAGCAAATCGTATTTGAAGCCCGTCAATCGGACTATGTAGACGCCAAAAGCGGTGTTTCAGCGCGCATGAGCATTACGATGTATGAAAATCTGATGGCGGCGGCCGAAATTCGAATGCTTCAAAACGGCGAAACTTCAACGTCCATTCGAATGGCAGATTTTGAAGCCATTTTGCCGGCCATTACCGGAAAAATAGAATTGGTGTATGAAGGCGAGCAACTGGGCTCGGAAAACGTGGCGTATTATTTAATTGGTTCGGCGGTAAAAACACTTTTTGACCATGTCTATCGTCCGATTAAAAAACTAAAAAAGGCGAACGCGCCCGATGAATTTGATGCCGTAGTACAATGGTTTATCGAAAACAGCAACTTCGAATTGCGCAACAGTGCCAGCGATAAAGAGTATGCGGCACAACTAAATAAAATTACACCCATGCAGCGCGTTATCGACGAGTACGCTGCCGAAATGGATGAAAAAGAAACCGTGATCTTAAAGGAACTCATGCTCTGGGGTTTGGTTGAATACAAACAATTGTCGAAGCGCAAGTTAGACCATGGCATTGCCTTTAACGATGAAATTTTAGGGGCATTGTATGGAAAAGCCTAACAAGGTTAGACCTGTATTGCCCGCTGCCATCTTGAACGGAATAGTAACGCCGGAAGAATAATTTCAGAACAAGGTACTGCGTCCGATTATCAAAATGCAAAGCGATTTGTTGATGGCGCATGTAAGCGCTCAACTGAAAGCCTTGAAAATCGACTGGGACCAGCT
>JBKCFX010000635.1:0-3160 GCA_046303595.1 Bacteroidia bacterium | reverse complement strand
GGCCAATCACACAATCGTGACCACCAAGCAATTCTGCAACCTTGTTCGAAATGAGCAGCTTCCGCTGATTGTACTCGTTGTTTTCCACGAAGTAAATGTAGAAAAGCTAATTTAAAATCCGAAGTGTTGCTGCACTTTTTTCAAATCTTCAGGCGTATCGATACTCCAACTTGCATGTTCACTTCGTGCGGTGTAAATAGAATAACCGTTTTCGAGCCAACGCAATTGCTCGAGCATTTCTGTTTGTTCGAGCAACGAGGGAGCCAGCGTGCTTAATTGATTTAAGACACCTGCCCGGTAGCCGTATATTCCGATGTGTTGTTTAAATTGACTCAGATCAAAGGTTCCGGCGCGAGAGAATGGAATCATTGCGCGCGAAAAAAACAAGGCTTTCCCAGTCACATCTGTAACGAGTTTAATTGTATTGGGATTTGAGCAATCATTTGCCGTGCCGAACGATTTGTATAATGTAGCGATTTCTATATCCCGATTATCAAACAACCTGCAAAGTGTATCAATTTGTTCGGGTGCAATAAATGGCTCATCGCCTTGAATGTTAATTACAACATCCTGTACTGTCAGATTTTCGGAACGGGTAATTTCGGCGCACCGATCGGTACCGCTTGCATGATCGCTTCGGGTCATGCTAACCGCTCCTCCAAATTCTTTAACAACACGCGCAATGCGTTCATCGTCGGTGGCTACCACAACACGATTCAGTAAGCTGCTTTGTTGCGCCTGTTCATACACACGTTGAATCATAGGCTTGCCGCCAATATCGACCAATGGTTTGCCGGGAAACCTTGAACTGGCATAGCGTGCAGGAATAACTCCAATAATCATGATAGGCAAATGTACCTAATTTGTTAGGAAACAAAATTTCGGTTAGCCGAAACTCCCGTTGAGATGGAAGCGCCGCTGTGCATAAATTGAAACGATTCCGGCATCGCTGCAAATATTTTCCTGAAGGTCGAAAGTTCGAGCTCGAGTTGTTGCAAACGCATTTCATTCAACTTCGCCTCTTCGAGCCGCTTTCGAAGCGTTTTGTCGATAAACAGCTCATAAGGTTGTACCTGCAGAATTTTTGAAATCTCCATAATTCGTTCAATTCGCGCCTGATAAATACCCGATTCAAGCCGGCTATAATTGGATGTGTGAATTCCTAACATGAGCGCCATATATTCTTGCGATAAGCAACGTTTCTGACGAAATTCTCTGATGTTTTGGGCGAAAAAATCCATAGCAGTTCAATTTTAAGCAAGATAAATACCTGTAAACCAAATGAAAAATATTGCTCATAAATTTTTTGCGGCCGCGCGCAAATGTTTTGCGATTATCGCAAAAGGATAATTTTATAGTCGTTTTAGGTTTTCAATTCCATTCGAAAGGATGTTGCCATGACTTAAGCGAATACATTTTTCGATCTGCACTGTACTGTCGGGTAAAAACTGCACCTGTTTCATGCAGTTTCCATTCATTACACAAAAAACAACCATGAAAACATTATCATTCATTTCTTTCATTCTACTCAATCTATTCCAAATGCAGGCAAACGCCAGATCGTATGTTTCGGCAGAACCTTGCACTGTAGGAATCTGTATTAACATTGCGGGCGAAATTGGCATCAAAACCCAAGGCTGCAAAAAAATAGGTTTATCGTGTTTCGATATCAGCCTTGGTGTTACAACAGATATGCGCAATTTTAACAATCCACCTGTTGCCGGTAAAACTACCTTGCTACTTACCAAAATTAGCGCTACCCAACTCGAAATTGCCTTCCGTACAAACGAAACCGGACCAATGGTTATTGATATGCCTATTGCGCTTGGTGCTACACTCAGTAGGGCTTTAGGGGCATCTTCCATCACGATAAAACCCGGAACCTACAGCACAATAAAGCGTGCCGATGGAGCCTTGAGTGCAATTGTAAGCATCTATTAATTAATTAGCCGGATGGCAGACATTCTGTCGTCCGGCTTAATTTCCCCCCTCATGAAAACGAAACTTTACCTTTCACTTCTTTGTCTTTTTTGCATTTCCGTTCAATCATGCAAAAAAATACTCTATACCATTCATGATGTACGCAACGTAGAACCACAATCAAACGAGGCACTGCTAAAATTTTGCTCGATCAAAAAAATCGATGCAAGCAATTTACGACGTGTTAAACCGGAAATGGTGGACAGCAACCTGAGAAGTCACCTGAATAAGCACTATCTATTTGACGCCCAGGGAAGGTTTGTTGATTATGCCTCCTCATTTGAAAACCCCCGCTGCAAAGGGAATCTCCTCGAGTTGCTGAAGAATCCTTCGAACATTGAAAGCTACCCGCGAAATTCTTCGTTAAGCCTCACGAGCATTATGAACCAAACGATAGAAGTAGTACAAGAAAAAACATTTGCTTCCCTGACCGAAAAACGCGAAGAAAGCTACACCATCGTTATGTTTTGGAATACATTTAGCGGCAATCCCAATCATAAAAAGTCATACCTCGATTTGCGCGATGCCATACAAAAATGCCCAACAGGGCTGTTCAATCTACAGCTTATCAATCAGGATTTCCACTCGGGCCATGTTCCTACAATTCAATGGAAATAAGGGCCGGCAAATTGCGTAAGCAGATATTTAGTTTGCTTTTCGGGACAAGTATCTCAATTTGTACGATTGCTCAAGACATTGACCCCTGCATGTATAAACGCACAATTTGCACCCAGCAGTCTATCGCACCCGAAAAGATTGATACAGGAAAATCATCCGGCAAATGGGGATTTGCTGAGGTTGAAATCAAACCAGACCTTAATCTCAGCTATAGTGCAGTGCCATCGCGAAGTTGCAAACTTGTGGCGAACACTTCGAACCGATTTTTGTGGAATTATCCTATAAAAAAAACAAAGGTTGAGCTATTGGCCGAACAAAGATTGGGCGGTATTCTGTTTCCCGATAGCTTACGAAATCTATTGAATGATGAATTGCGGGTGCAATTAAGCCTGAGCCGCGAGGCAACCAAGCCGATGCGGCCCGCGCCAACTATGCAGGCCGACCTAAAAACAGCCATTTTTGCTACGGGCAATTCAAACAAACAAAGCAATCTAACAACACCAGCCAGAGGATTTCTGCTGCCTGCAATGGCTGTGTTAAGCACAGGACTTAAATCCGAAAA
>JBKCFX010000634.1:0-1958 GCA_046303595.1 Bacteroidia bacterium | reverse complement strand
GTTGCGAAACAGGTAATTAGCACAAATCGATTAACATCTGCTCAAATTACTGATATCATGCGCTTGTTTTCATTCGAAAGCAGCCGACTTGAAATTGCAAAATTTGCTTATTCCTATGTTGTTGATCCACAGCGCTACTTTATGGTAAACAATGCATTTAGTTTTAGCAGCAGCGTCGATGATTTAAACCGCTTCATCGGACAGATATGGTAATCTGATTATGAAATCAAAAGCCTCCGTCTTTACAAGAAAGCCCGGAGGCTTTTATTAATACACCCGCGACACCGTTCCTTCTCCATAACTAGCCTTTTCGATATCTACAGCTTCGCCCGAATACAACAAACTCCCTCCGGCCCGGGTAATTAATTTCAACGATTCGGTGGCATACACATAACTATCCATTTCACTCCGACTTTCAGCTTCGACCCTGCGCGCCTTCAGATTTAAAAAATTGGCTCCCACACGATCTCCGGGTTTGTAAATTAACAATCCTGTTCGACCACCAACAACAATTTCAGAAGCGCCTTTTGATTGATTTATCTCCAATAATTTATTCGAAAGTGCCAAGTCTATCCTTCCCGAATTGTTCTGCATTTGAATAGAAATCGTATCAGCTCGTAAGGTGTCTTTGTTCGATAAATTTATTGTACCCTGAAGATCTAATTGATTAAGTGTTGTGTAATGCAATTCGAGATTAATTGGAATTTTATACGACCGTACCCAATTGCAGGTATTGGCATTTTCAATAGTCAGTTTTCTTAATTCTACTACTGTTTTGATCTGTTCCAACAACTTAGAGCCGGCTTCAATTTTTATAAAATCAACCGAGTCTTCGACCAAAATAAGGTTATAATTTCCACGTACAATTACATCCGTAAATAAATCGAGTTCACGTTTTTCTTGCACTACCTTTCCGGTAGAAGTAAAACAATCGTTCATCTGTTCTTTGGTGCACGAAAGACTCATTACGCTAACGAAAAAAATTATGAAAAAGACGTATTTCATAGTTTAAACTGATACACCAAACCCAACTCGGCATGGTCGTTAGTTAAATTGTGGAATTTCAGACTTATTTGCGCCGCAAGCGATTTGTTAAAATGATATTTCCACCCTATTCGCTGGTATAAAAATCCGTCGCGTTTAATCGGGTTAATAGCATAAACGCCCTGTTGAAGCGGGATACTCATACGTCCCAACATGAGTTCATATGCAAGTAGAATACCTAAACGAGCATTGGAGCTGCCTTCTGAACGCACATTTAAGGTTTGATCGTAAAACACATCGATACCTCCGCCGTAAGAACCTTTTATCGAATAGCGCCGAAGCGCATTTAAGCCTACAACGACAGCCGTATATTTCTTACTCAAAAAATCAATTGCTTCTTTGCGCCATATTCCCGACCAGGCAATAAATTTCCATCCCTTATCGAGAATCGGAAACGAATAGTGATTTACAGCTACCGGTCGGCCTGTATTGATCGTTAATCCTGTATTTACAGCCAAAAGACAAAAAGATGTTGCAGGTTCCGTAAAAGCACCATTGCTATAATAGCTCAACGAAAGACCTGTAAGCAAATGCAGTTTCTTATCGATTTTCCAGTTGGCCTGAAGCATGATATCATTTAGCAGATTAACATTGCTTCCAATAAGCGTATTGCTTAGGTTGAATACGAGATCGAATTTGCGCGACACATACGAAATGCCTGTTGCAAGGCGTATGTGTACATCGACGAAGCTATTTTTCTTCAATGGTAAGCCGATATAAGGCATCAGACTGTAAGCCCTGCCTATTTTCGAGCCACCCAGAAACATGTAATTCAGCGCAAAACCGGAATACGGATATTTGAAATATTTCTCCCACTCCTTAACTCCCGAAAAATTATATCGGTAATTGAATTCTAGTCCGCGAGCATGTGATTCGACAAGATGTTTTTGCGAATTGGCAGGCGGCACGACAAA
>JBKCFX010000633.1:0-4252 GCA_046303595.1 Bacteroidia bacterium | reverse complement strand
AAAAAGAGTGATCACCTGCGTTGCTTTGAATGAAACCTCAGCAGAAATTGCGAAAAAATTAAACATCAGTATAAAAACTGTGGAAAACCATAGGGCAAGAATCGCTTCCAAGCTTGAAATAAGAGGTCACCTGGGGCTGGTAAAATATTGTTTAAATAATCGAAAAATAATTCTTTCACAGAATTGGACTTTGCGGTAAAGCGTGAATTATTTTTTCGAACTTGTACCAGATTTGAGATGCAATGAACGGATACTTTTCGGCGGAATTAGATGTAGATAGAAGAATTGTTTCATTTGAAACGGATTGCGCCGAAATCAATTCTATCGAGTTGCCATTCTTACAGAAAAACACATGGGTACAAGGAGCTTCATTTAGTAGCGATATCCAGAATATTTTAGTTGGGGAAAGGGGCTTTGTACGGTTCACAAATAAATCGTTCGAACTCTTCAAACTCAAATCCGAGGATGCATTTCGGCTGAGTTATTTGAAAGCATCAATAGCCGATCCCAATTCGTCAAACTTCAAATCATTTCTGCAACAAATAGTCGATTCGTCAGCTTATATGCGGGTTCCCCTAGCATTTATAAGCAAGGATGCTCAAATATGCTATGTAAATAAATTCTTCAATGCATGGCCCGATTCGGATTCAATCGAAGAAACGCTTAGTTCAGAAATTGTCCTCAATTTTAAAATAATCTATACGCATTTATTTAAGGCATGGGATAGTGGATTTTCGACCATTGCACAAATTGCCAACGGTCGGCTTTCGGGCAATTTACTTATTTCGCCCTGCTGGCTTGATTCCGAAACGTTTGCCGGTTTTAGATTGGAGTTTCAACCCCAAAAGCTGGTAAAAGAAATTGCGGTTTCTGATTCGTTGTCCAATTTACCGCAAAGCAATCCGAATCCGGTTTTGAAATTTAGTTCAGAGGGGCTGCTTTTATTCGCCACTCATTCAGCGAAGCAAATTCTGGGCAATCGGGATGGGATAATTGATTCATCTCTATTGCAAAAAGTAAATGAAATTGTTGTTGAATCGCGTAAGACAGATGAACTTAAATTAAATTTCCAACTTGCAGAGCGTTGGTTTCTGGTGCAGCTTGTTCATACAGCGACTGAGTCGCTGATTTATTTTTCTGACATCACCGAAGAACATCACATAAGAGAAGGAATCGAGCAAACATTCTCACAACTTAGAGCCATTATCAACAGTTCGCGCAGTTCAATTGTTCTGTTAAGTGTTGATCGAAAGGTTCTGTTTTTTAACCAGCGGGCTCGCAAAGAAATTCGCAAATATTTTGGTTTTGATTTGGAAGAAGATGTAGCCCTTCCCCAACTCGATGCCAGTATTTCGAGAACCATCGATATTGCAATCCAGACCGCAATTGACGGCAAGCACCAACTTAGCTACGAACTCGATTTTGAGTACCTGCCCGGGAAGAAAATCTGGTTTAATTTCATAGTGAACCCCATAACAAATCAAATCGGTGAAGTTACCGGTGTATGCCTTAGTATTCAAAACATTACTCGCGCAAAAGTTGCCGAACAGGAAACCGAGCGGGTAAAATCTTTTTACGAAACCGTTCTAAACAACTTACCATCTGATATCGCCGTATTTGACCCAGAACACCACTACCTGTTTATGAATCCGCACGCTATTCGCGACGCTGAATTACGGCGTTGGATGATTGGAAAAACGGATTATGATTTTGTTGCGTGTCGAAATTTGGATCGTAGCATTGCCGACCAACGGCGTGCAATGTTTAACCAAGTTGTTCAAACCAAAGAGATTTATACATTCGTTGATGAACACAAGAGAAATGGCGAGAGCATTTATGTATTGCGGAAATTTTATCCGGTTGTAGAGCACGACGAGGTAAAACTTGTAATTGGGTACGGGCTCGACATCACCTCTGAAAAACAGGCCGAAAAACGCATTGCTGCTTCAGAAAATCGCTTCAAGGGGCTATTTGAAAATAACCCGATGTTGCTTTTCATTGTGGATGAGCACTTTATTATTCAAGACTTAAATATCGCGGCAAAAATTGCACTCAAATTAGAAAATCATGTAATTGCAGGTTATGATTTCAGGAAAAATATTTCTTCTGAAAATTGCGATGCGTTTGAAGCTAAGTTTGGAACTGCGTTGCAGCTGGAGGTAAATCAAACATACCAGTTCAATTGCGGTCTGCAATCTTCGGAAAGCACGTTAGCTGTCGAATTTACGGCGACACCGGTATTGGACGCAACGGGTACTAAAATGCTGTTACTCGCAGGAATTGACCAGACAGAGCGATTAAAATCGGAAGATAAACTGCGCGATAGTGAGGAGTTCAATCGCCTTCTCGTTAAAGAAATGCCAATTCCATTTGCGATTATCGACTGGGATAAGGCCGTTTTTCTGAACGATGCCTGCCGCAGGTTGATTGAAGCAGATGAACATACCGATTTTTCGAGCCAAAGTTTATTTGCTTTTGTTGATCCTGCATACCATGCCACTATCGCCGAGCGCCTTCAGAAGCGCTATGCAGGCGAAAGTAGTCCACCGGCACTCATAAAAATTTACACCATCAAAGGAGCAACCCGCTATGTTGAAATGCAGGGGGGGCTTTTAAACCGATCAGGAGCGCTACTTAATTTCGTAACCTTTACAGACCGTACCGAAGAAACGCAAACAGAATTGGCGCGAAAGCAGGCAGAGGAGGCACTTATCGAATCTGAACAAAAACTTTCGCTCCTGGTAGCTAGTTTGCCCGTTGTTCCATATAACGCTTCTTTTGAAGGGAAATATGCATTCAACTACCTGAACGAACGTGTCTTTCAGCTCATCGGATTTACGGCCGAAGAGGTACTTGGACAGCCCGGATTCTGGCTTTCGCGCATTCATAAGGATGATCTAACGTTGCTTTCGAAAGCGGCTCAAAATTTCAATACAAATGGCGAAGCAAGCCTCGAATATCGCATCCGAAACGCCTTTGAGATCGATGTTTGGATTAGAGAAACGGTCAGGAAAATTATAGACCCGGCCGGTAAAACAATTGGTGTAACAGGTGTTTTTCAGAACATCACAAACGAAAAAAGCCAGAGCGAACGACGTCGGTTGATTGAATCGACCTTGTTCGAAATTTCAAAGGAAGAACTTTCGGCAACCGAATCGCTATATGCATTCTACAAAGCAGTTTTCAACCGGCTGAAAATAAATCTTGGGATTTCAGGCATCTCTATTTGGAAAGCAGAGCAAGAAGCATATCGTACAATCGAAAGTTTTCATGTTCGTGATGAAACTGCGTTCGAACGTACAGGGCAAACGGTCAATAAACAGCAAATCGACGCCATGCTTCGAGTCGTGAATACAATTTCGACAGATAGCCGCGACAATGCGCTCGATGAAGTGATTAACCTGAATTTAATTTTTGGTATTCCGAAAAATACATCCCTTCTGCTGAGCCTTGTGCGCAGTTCAACGGGCGATAACCTGTTGATGCTCATTGAGCATGAAGATGTAAACTTTACGTGGGAGTACGAGCACTTTAACCTCATCACGTCATTGTCTGAACTGATTTCATTTAATCTGGAATATTTTCAGCGCATCGAATCCGACAACAAGCTGCGTGAAGCTTATCGCCTTGCCAAAATTGGAGCATGGGAAATCGAACCTGAGAAAAATCGCATTTTTTGGTCTGAGGCGATGTTCGAATTCTATGGAATGGATCCGAAAACTACTCAAGCGCTTACGTTCGACGACGCGCTGGAGTTTATTCACCCCGACGACAAGGAGTTATTTGAGCAATCGTTCAAAAATCTTCAACAGCATCAACAAGCTTATAAAATTGAATGCCGTCATGTGCTGAAAGGTAATAAAGTTAGGTATTTCGAAAAATCGGCTTTGGCCATTCCAAGTGGCTCAGGCAATACCTTGTTTATGGGTGTAACCATCGATATCACCGATAAAAAAATGATTGAACACGAATTGCAACTCAGACAGAGGCGTCGCCTCATTTCTAACGCGGTTGGTTCTTCGGTGTCTCCGGCTTCGTCCCTAAATGAAATGTTTGAGCTATTTGCCGAAGCATTTTTTCAAACCGCTCCGGTAAGGCAAATATCAGTTTATTCAGACGAGTTTAACTCCGGCAACTATGCTGAAATTTACAACTATCCTAATAATAGCCACTTCGATTCAAATTTTGTAGCTACACTTAATAAAGAAATTGCTTTTAGTCTTTCAGGCGCACCGTTGAATAAGGTTCGGCC
>JBKCFX010000632.1:0-4612 GCA_046303595.1 Bacteroidia bacterium | reverse complement strand
CATTGAACACATCAATAAATGTTAGTACCGCATTAACCCTCACCGCTGGTGTAATTTCGACAGGATTAAATCAAGTAAACCTCGCAAATGCCGCCACGGTAACCGGCGGTTCGGCAGCATCGCATATACACGGGAACCTTCAAAAAGGTATTGCCTCTGCCACTTCATTGAAGCAATTCGAAATTGGCGATGGCAACGTTTACACACCAGTTAGCATTAACTTCAGCGGTATTACAAACGGTGCAGGTAACCTTCTCGTTTCTACAACAAACGGCGAGCATCCCAATGTGTTAACCTCAACGCTCGATCCGAATAAATCGGTGAACCGTTATTACAGCATCATCAACACGGGTGTAACCGGCTTTACCGCTGCGGCTGCAACCTTTACTTTCGCCGCGAGCGATGTTGATGGCGGCAGCAATACAGCAAACTTTGTAATTGGTCGTAATGCATCGGGCAGCTGGAGCTTCCCAACCGTGGGCGTACGCACAGCAACTTCTACGCAGGCAACAGGCCTAACAGCATTCGGCGACTTCCAGATAGCTGAAGAATATGTTGGTGGATTAACCTGGAACGGAACAGTTAGTGCCGACTGGAATAATGCCGCCAATTGGACACCTAATTTCGTACCCGGTTTGTCTGACGATGTAACCATTAACCCGGGCACCTTCCAGCCAACCTTCCTAAGTGCAGGCAATGGCTCATGCCGCGATATTACCTTTACTGCCGGAACCAGCTTAACGGTACCTACGGGCTTTACATTAACCGTAGCAGGCAATTGGACAGGATTAAATACCAGCGTTGGAGGTCAGGGTACCGTTCGGTTCACCTCATCTGCCGCAGTACATTCGGGAACCACTACATTTAGTGGAGTGCTGGCCGTTGCCACAGGTTCAAACCTCAACACCGGCGACGGAATTGTACTTAAAAACAATGCATCATTAATGCATGGCACGGGCACCACAGGTGGCGGAGGTAATGTATCTGGGCGTGTTACTGTACAACGCACCGGACAAACATCTACCACAAGCTACAACTTCTGGTCATCGCCCATCAGCAACGGTAACGTAACATCGTTGGGCGGAAACCGCTACTTCTACAATCCAAACGGTGCAACAGCGAACGATGTAGAAGGCTTACGTCAAGGCTGGACTGCTGCTACAGGCAGTATGACCAACGGACGCGGCTATATTGCAACCGGAACCGGCACAGCAAACTTCAACGGGTTTGCCAACAATGGCAATGTAACGTTCGGCCCTACCATTCTGGGCACACATACCGCATTCAATTTGGTTGGAAATCCATATCCAAGTGCAATTTCGGCCGCTGCTTTCGTAGCTGCGAACCCGAACATAACAGGATCGGCGCTTTATTTCTGGGACGATGACGGATCGGCCGGAACCGGCTTTAATGCAGCACAAGATTATGCCGTTTGGAATAACCTGGGTATAGTATCGGGACCAAACAGCGGTACGCCTTTTACCGGAAACATTGCATCGTGTCAGTCGTTCTTCGTAGAAGCCACATCGGCCAGCCTCATTCAGTTCAACAACAGCATGCGCACCACAGCCAACAACGCATTCTTTGTTGACGAAACTGTGCAGCGTTTGTGGATCAGCGTTAATACTGAAGCTAACGACTACAACGAAACCCTCATTGCCTTCCGCAACGACGCTACAGAGGGCATGGATGCGCAATACGATGCGAAGAAATTCCGCGGAAACGAACACATTGCACTGTATAGCAAAGCCGAAAACAACGACCTCGCCATTCAGGCTATTCCTGAACTCAATACAGATCGCATCGTTCAATTAGGCCTCGAAGCCGATGTTAACGGGCCACAAACCCTTAGACTCAAGCAGGTTGATAATATGCCGGAACATGCACAGATTGTACTAGAAGACACCCGTTTAGGCGTGTTCCAGAACATGCAAAACAATCCGGTGTATCATTTCAACTATACCGTTTCTGAAGATGTAAACCGTTTCAGACTGCACTTTATGCCGGGTGTATTTATGAGTACATCTTCTGAAAGCTGTGCCCAAAATGATGGAACAATTCAGTTAAGCAGTCCATCGGCTACGCCTTGGGATTATGTAGTTCGCAACGCAGCAGGAAATGAAATCGCCACCGGCACAGATTTCAGCGGACAAACCAGTGTAACTAATTTAGCAGGCGGCACCTACGAAGTTGAAATGAGCAATGCTTTCGGCACGCTTATCCAGCAAACCCTGCAAATTGCTGCCGGACAAGCTGTGAGCGCAACACTTACGGCATCAGAAACTGAGGTTATTGCTTCGCAAACGCCGGTTGCCTTTACCGCCGTAGCAAATGGCGCCACCGATTTCACCTGGAACTTTGGCGACGGCAGCAGCGTGAGCGGCATCAGCAATCCGGTGCACGTTTACACCCAGCCGGGCGTTTACACAGTAACCTTAATCGCATCGAACAGTACCTGTATGGATGTAAAAACCCAGGAAATTCGGGTAAGTGCATCCGCAACCGGTATTGCCAACCAGGAAGCCGAAGTATTCAGCATCTTCCCGAACCCGGCCGAAGATTTCACGGTGGTTCAGTTGAATTTACCCGAAGTCGAAACCAGTCTACGTTTGGATGTTCTGGATATGAGCGGCCGCTTGGTAATGTCGCGCAGCTTTACACAGGTTGCGCAACAAACACAGCTAGAAATCGATCTATCGGGCATCAAAGCAGGGGTATATCAGTTGCTAATTCGTGGCGAGAAATTCAGTACGGCTAGCCGCTTCACCAAAGCCGAATAAGTAATTATCAAAATACGACAGAAGCCGGTTGACGAAAGTTTACCGGCTTTTTTGTTTTAGGTGGATTTGGCCGGCCGCCCTATGCGGCATCAATCTAAAGGCAAACTTGTTTCACGGCGCCGCGCTTTCCGCTCATAGTAACCCTTCGCTGCGCTGCGGATTAGCTATCCGCTGCAATCGCTGCCGGAGGGCTCATCACATATTTTCAGAATTTGAGCTCGCTGAAAAAGACAGAAATGCTATAAATGTGAAGCGATAAAGCTCAAGTAGCCAGTCATAGCCTCCTAAATAATCTAAGTTCATGATATTAAAACGATTGAGCATTTTTCAGCAACCCATATTTCGCTACAAATAAATTTATTATAAAGTTATAGCCATTTATAAATTTATAATTTACTATATAAGTTTAAATGCATCATTTAATGTATTTATTAATATTATATTTGGCTATATGTATGTGTTTTTTATATTTGTAGCCAATATGGAGTTTGTAGGTCGTATTTACGAGACTAAACGCCTCAACGAAATCTTCAACCGCAACCGCTCTGAATTCTTAGTGGTGTATGGGCGCAGGCGCATTGGTAAAACTTTCTTGTTACGCCATACCTTCAGCAAACGCATGTCTTTTCACCACACGGCTTTGGCAAATTCCGGTCTGAAGGCTCAACTACTTAATTTCAACACCAGCCTTCACCGAAGTTTTGGATCACTCCTGCCCCATTCTCCCCCTCAAAATTGGATTGAGGCATTCCAACGCCTGCAGAAAGGCCTTGAGCAACTGCCCGCTGGGAAAAAGCTTGTGTTTATCGACGAACTACCATGGCTCGACACCCCACGATCGGGATTTCTGCCGGCTTTTGAGCATTTTTGGAATAGCTGGGCGGCCGCTCGTACCGATATTATGTTGGTAGTATGTGGTTCTGCCGCCTCCTGGATGATTGGTAAAATCCTAAAAAATCGTGGCGGTTTACACAATCGAGTCACCGAACGCATGCACCTGAAACCTTTCACACTGGCCGAGTGCAAGATGTTAACCAAAGAACTCGGCATCGAATGGAATCTTCACCAACTCATGGAGGTGTACATGATTTTGGGGGGTGTTCCATATTACTGGAGTTTATTACCCAGAGGCAAAAGCGCTGCCCAAGCAATCGATACGTTACTCTTTGGAGATAATGCATTGCTTGGGCACGAATTAACCAATCTGTACGCATCGCTTTTTAAGAAATATCGCACCCATGTGGCCATAATCAGGGCGCTGGCAAGTCGAAAAATTGGATTAACACGAGATGCGCTAATTCGTCAAAGCAAAATGCCCAATGGTGGTGGTACAACACGCGTGTTGGAAGAATTGGAACAAAGCGATTTCATCCGTAAATACACTCCAATTGGCCGAAAATCGAGAGAGTCGCTTTATCAGCTATGTGATTTCTTTAGCCTATTTCATTTTAATTTCATAGAAAACAAACAACAACGCCAGGCGAATACATGGCTAAGTCAACTAGATCATCCACAACACCGAGCATGGTCGGGATACGCGTTCGAATTGCTTTGCCTTCAACACACAGAGCACATCAAAAAAGCACTGGGGATTTCGGGCGTCGACATTCGGGTTGCCAGTTGGCGATCGGCCGGACAAAAACCACTGCAGGTCGATTTATTGTTTGAGCGCCGAGATAAAATCATCAATCTCTTCGAAATAAAATTCAGCAGTGCACCCTTTGTTCTCGATAAAAAATATGCTACCGAGCTAGCCGAAAAGCTCGAAACCTTTCGCCGCGAAACCAAAACCCGCTCGGCGGTACACCTTAGTATGATTAGTCCATATGGAT
>JBKCFX010000631.1:0-1337 GCA_046303595.1 Bacteroidia bacterium | reverse complement strand
ATGTACAGCATTTCGCTCGCAAGCCTATTTGCCTTTTGCGGGTTTGTATTTTAACACATCAAATCAGGCAACATCAAACTTATTTTTGCTCGATTTCTATGTGAGCGTGCAGGTGCGCCGAGCCCGTTTTTTCCTGAAATCGGAACACACCAACTCGCTATGGTCTGAAAGCGATTATGTTGTTTCGCCCTTCTATCCGCTAGCCCGCCACGGAATAAAACTTGGGGTAAGCTGGGTGTTTTTTGATTGATTTTACGTTATTATTGTTCTATGAAAAAGCTATTTACCATCCTAAGTCTAGTTTGTTTAACACAACTTTCGAATGCGCAAATCAATGTTGGCGCAATTGCATTTTTAGGTTTTCAGGCCGATGCGCCCGATGCCTTTGCTTTTGTAACCCTGCAGGATTTTAATGCCGGCGATTCACTTTTTTTTACGGATGCAGGCTGGAATGGCTCACAGTTTTTCGCAAACGAAGGCTCAATGAGTTGGAAAGCAGATCAAGTTATTCCCGCTGGTTCGGTTGTACGTATTCAGGATCCCAACAATGCATCGATACCAAATGCATTAATTGAAGGGCCTGGCCTCACACGCGGAAAAATGTCGGGTTTAACATTGGCAGGCGATCAATTGTTTGCATACACCCTGGTAAACGGTAATCAGTTTCCGCTTGCCGCATTTTCGACAAATGCATTTATAAGCCAATGCGATGCAAGCGGCGTTGGCAATACGCCCAGAAGTTGCCTCCCGTCTAACTTAACGCTCGGAATCCATGCCGTCCAATTGAACGATAATGCACCAGCTACGGCTAACCCCGACAATGCCTTCTTTAGCCAAAGCAGCATAAGCGGAACGCCCGAAGAGATTGCACAGATTGTTAACAATGCAGCAAATTGGATAACCGACGAAGAGCCTTCGGTTGCAGGGTATTCTCTATGGCCTCCATGGCAATTTAATGTGGGTTCAATTGGCAATGTATCGATAGGCTTTCTGATCGATTCACTTGAATTCATCGAGGGTGGGAATCCTCAACAGATAGAAATATCCATCAATCCGCCCTTAAACCTTCCGAAAAACATTAGCCTTCGGTTTGCACTTGAAAACGGCATTGAACCAAACGATCTTATTACCTCTCCCAATCATATAGATGGTATTATTCAGATTGTTTTACCCGCGAATGTTAGCGTCTACAGTTTTAGCATATCGGCCGTAGCCGATGATGGTAGTGAAGGCAACGAATCGGGCATTTTACGCATCACAGATGCCGATGATGGAATTGTGATAACTGCCGATTCGCTTATCAATTTCGGCATTACCGAAGACATTTCAACCAGTTT
>JBKCFX010000630.1:0-2729 GCA_046303595.1 Bacteroidia bacterium | reverse complement strand
GTTTTCGCCCGACGGCGATGGCATAAACGACGAGTTTTTTCCGGTGCTACCGGGTTTCGAAATCGAAGGCTATGAGTTTCGGATTTTCAACCGCTGGGGCCGGCAAATATTTATGACCTATTCAACTGATTCGGGCTGGTCAGGAGATGAAATGCCGGCAGGATACTACTTCTGGAAAGTTACAGGCAGAAGTAAAAAGAATTTAGAGTCGATTAAGCAGGATGGCTACCTGTTTCTGATACGCTAGTCGAATCAATTGTTTTCTGGATTTGTTTTCCGGCAAATTATTCTTAACTTGCAAACTTAATTATGATTTGATCATCACAAGATTGTGGGCCTGCTAACGCATTATTTTAGTAAGTCTTTTTCTCAAGCATTATTGAGATTGGAAGTACTCGGAGAATTGTTCGTTTTCCGGGTAACTTGCATACGTTTTTTGCTGTTTATTCTATTGCCGGGTTTTGTGCACGCGCAGAACTGTATGGGATCGTTTACATCCAATGCCAATCCTAGTCCGGTTGGAGGCGTTTATGCTCCAGGTACCGAAGTTGTTATTTGTGTTACGGTAAATAATTATTCTCAAAACGGAGCAAATTGGTTCGAGGGTTTTGATATTACTTTAGGTGCAGGTTGGGTTGCAAATTCAATTACACCGGTTACTTATCCTACTGATTTGGGAACAGGAGGAGCTGGTGGCTGGATTTGGGTTCCCGGTACGTTTAACTTAGGCGGGAATAATTTCGGACCGGGTTACTTTTTTGATTTGAATGGCAATGGTCAAACGGGCGATGATTTTGGCGATGCAGGTTCAGGACCTTGGACGATGTGTATCGAAGTAACGGTAGGTTCTACAGCAGGGGCTTCGCTTAGCCTAACTGTAAGCCCGGTTGGCGATGGGTTTGCGGGGAGCTGGGGCTCTAATGTTTGCGATGGTTTTTTCCCTCAAAATGCGCTTCCTCCTACAACTACAGTTTCGGGCTGCCTCGCAGCTCCAAGCATCAATATTACATCAACTACCACGGTGCTCTGCGCAGGCGAATCAACCGGCGCAATTGATGCAGTGGGCTCAGGTGGTACCGGGCCGTACACCTATCAGCTAAATGGCGCAACGGTGAGTATGCCGGCACAAAATCTTGCTGCAGGAAATTATTCTGTTGGATGTATCGATGCAACCGGCTGTCCTAGTGCTGCGGTACAAGTTGCCATAACCGAAAATGCCCAGGTTGTAAATTCAATAGCAAATCAGCAAAATGTGCTTTGCAATGCTGGTACTACTGGGTCATTCGACATCAATTCGGTTGGTGGGCAGTCACCTTATACGTACACCCTTAACGGGAATTCAAATTCAACGGGTGTGTTTTCAGGGCTTTCAAATGGGAATTATACGGTGTACGTTTCGGATTTTCATAATTGTCCTTCATCGATAAATATGAACATTACCCAGCCGCTTCCGATAGCTTCATCTGTTGGCTCTGTAGTTGATGCCGATTGCGCCGGTAGCGCCAATGGATCGTGTGATGTTAATGCAATTGGTGGTGTTCCGCCTCTTCAATATCAATTAGGCGGAATTACAAATTCGAACGGAGTATTTAATTCTTTAACTTCGGGCAATTACACGGTGAACGTAATTGATAACAATGGTTGTATTCATCCCCAAAATGTAAGCATAGGCGAACAATCAAACATTACCACCACTGTTCCTTCAATTACAGATGTTGCTTGTTTTGGCGATGCTACCGGAGCCATTTCGCTATCAGCAAGCGGTGGAGCAACTCCGTATTCATATTCTCTTAACAATAGTCAAACGAATGGGAATGGATCTTTTTCGAATTTGATGGCGGGTACTTATTCAATAACAATTGATGATGCGAACGGCTGCTCATTTGAAGTTCCAGGCCTAACCATAAATGAACCTTCTGCTCCTTTATCGGTTGCGCCCACTTCACCTTCAACAATCTGCGAAGGACAAAGCAATGGTTCTGTTCAATCAAATATTGCGGGTGGAACGATTCCCTACACTATAGTTTGGAATAACGGAAGCAATGCTCAAAATTTGACAAATGTTTCTGCTGGTTCCTACACAGTTAATGTTACAGATGATAATGGTTGTGCAGCAAGTGGCTCTGCCTCTGTTGTTGAAACTGCATTGCCTGTGGCCTTAGTCGGACCGGATGGCGAATTTTGCGAAGGCTTCTCCTATGCCTTGTCTTATACAGGTGCAGCCGTTGCAAGTTATCAATGGCTACCTGCAGCGGGCTTAAGCAATCCTAATAGTGCCAATCCTGATGCATCTCCCTTAAGTACAACGCAATATACTTTAGTGGTGACAGACGATAATGGTTGTGCATCCCTTCCTTCTACACCGGTTACCGTTACATTTCATCCCACACCATTGGCGCCTACCATTAACGTTGTTGGTGGAACAACCTTTTGTGAAGGTCAAACTGCCACGCTCTCGGTTAATGGAGGAGCAACGTATTTATGGACGAATGGTGCCACATCAAATTCAATTAGTGTTTCCCAAACAGGAGATTTTTCTGCGCGCCGTATAGATATTTATGGATGCGTTTCGCCATGGTCGGCTCCTGTTAATGTGGTTGTTAACCCACTGCCTGCCTCACCACAGATTAGCAGTTCGGGAGTAAGCAGTTTTTGCGATGGCGACGATGTTGTGTTGACTTCTATTCCATCTACGGGCATTACTTGGAGCAACGGCATGAGCAATTCTC
>JBKCFX010000629.1:0-2539 GCA_046303595.1 Bacteroidia bacterium | reverse complement strand
CACATGCGCCTTTAAAATGCGCGCGGCTTCGCGTTTGGCTTCCTGCGATTTCAAATTTTTCCAAAGAATTGCGCCAGCCTTGGCGCCCCTTGCTTTCGTGTCGATCAAGGGCATGGGATAATCGACTCCGCGGCGGAACGTGTACATGCGTTCTTCGAGCGGTGTGAGCAAATGCGGCTGGTGGATAAGTCCGTTTGGCAATGCGGCCAGTTCGGGCAACCATTTGCGAATAAATACGGCTTCGGCATCGTGTTCGAGGCTTTGCTTGATGGGTTCGTAAATGCGGATGGTATGCATGCCGGTAGTAGCCGCCTGCATCTGGAACTGTGGAAAGTGAATGCCCGGTTCGAAATCGAGAAATTGTGCCCCCAACCATTCGGCCCCCACTTGCCAAGGCTGCCACAAATGATGCGTAAGGAATGAAACCACCATGGCGCGCATCCTGAAATTTAGATAACCGGTAGCGGCAACACAACGCATACAAGCATCAACCAATGGATAGCCCGTTAATCCATCCTTCCAGGCCTCCACCCATTTCAAATTTATGTCTTGTCGAATGGCATTAAACGCCGCGTTCTGGTTTTGGAATTCGAGCCGAATATCGGTTTCAAACTTTTGTACGAAATGCGATTGCCATTTTAAACGGGTAACGAATTGCTTCAAATCGCGGAGGCTGCCTTTGGGCAATGCCTGTTGTGCCTGCTGCCACACTTCGGCTATGCTTAAATTTCCCCAAGCAAGGTAGGCCGACAAACGGCTGCAATGGTAACGCGCTGCTTCGGGTTTCGAAATATGTTTGAAATAACCGCGATGGCGCTCCTCGAGAAACGGGGTGAGATACTGAAGCGCAAAGGTACGTCCACCCGGCTGCACAAGGCCTTTCTTCGGTGCTGGCGGTGTAAGATGATTGAGGCGAACCTCGTGCAAGCTAGAAGAATCAACAAATGCCACACGCGATAAATCGATGGGTTCAATGGGGGTGCGCACCTGCTTTTCCCAATCGGAACTCCAGTTTTTACGCGATTCGCTGCCTCGCTTAATGCTTAATCGTGGGAATTCTTTCCATGAAACATGCTTTTCTTGAAAGAGTCGTTTTACTTTTATATCGCGCTCGAAGGTGTCTTGTGTTCCACTTTCGCGATTCGAAACCACTTCGGTTATTGGAATATGCTGCATGATTTCCGAAAGCACTTCGGCAGCGTCTCCTTTCACAGCCAAAATGCATGTTTGAAAAGGCTGCAATTGCAGATTGAGGTCGTACACACTCTCGAGCTGGAACCGCAAATGGCGATCGGAATGGATGCCGGAGTGCTGCATAAATTCATCGTAAATCCATAGCAAAAGCACTTTTTTACCTGAATTTACGGCGTAGTGCAGCGGGGAGTGATCAACCAGTCGTAAATCGCGCTTTAACCAAACCACGCATGCATTATCCATAAATCAAGGAACGCGGACGGTTTTATTTTGTTTGAAATGTGACCGAATCGATGCTTGTGTTATTTTTTGGGATTTACCTTCTATTCTAACATGATGAACAATACATTTGTAGAGTTATCATTCTGTCTTTAATCATTATGCATCCATTTCGAGCTTCCGCATTATTCCTTTTTGTTCTGCTTGCACAATTTGCATTTGCGTGGAACGCCCCCTCCATTTCCTCGCCGGCAAATGGTTCAGACACCTGGGTAGGTGCAACTCTAAACTGGAATTCGGTGAGTGGATCACAGTTTTATCAGGTACAGATTGACACAACCCCTCAATTTAATTCGCCTTTGTTTTATTCGGCTACCAAAGCTTATATCAATTCAGTTTCATCCAACAGCGATACGCAGGAAAATCCACCAGCGCTTCGGTTTGGACAAAATTATTACTGGCGTGTTCGGGCCTACATCACGGGCGATACTTCGGCATGGACCAATTCTATATTCGTAACGCGCGATTATGTGACCCAATCGTCGCCTGGCATTGGAAGCGATGTTTGGGCAGGAACCACACTCAATTGGACGCCACATACCGGGGTACAATTTTACCAGGTGCAGGCCGATACCAGCGCATCGTTTACCTCGCCGGCCTTGCGGGTACAAACCAACGGATACATCAACTCCACCGATGGCAACAGCGATACCCAGTATTTTTTGACCGATATTTATTTTGGAACAACCTATCACTGGCGCGTTCGCGCTATAAATGCGGTTGATACAACTGCTTGGTCGCCGGTTTGGAATTTTGTTACCCGCAATTTCGTTACACAATCGTCGCCTGGCATTGGAAGCGATGTTTGGGCCGGCGTCACCCTTAATTGGGCTCCGCATACCGGTGTGCAGTCATATCAGGTGCAGGCCGATACCAGCGCTTCGTTTACCTCGCCGGCATTGCGGGTACAAACCAATGGATACATCAACTCCACCGATGGCAACAGTGATACACAGTATTTTCTGTACGATATTTATTTTGGAACAACCTATCACTGGCGCGTTCGCGCTATAAATGCGGTTGATACAACTGCTTGGTCGCCGGTTTGGAATTTTGTTACCCGCAA
>JBKCFX010000628.1:0-1022 GCA_046303595.1 Bacteroidia bacterium | reverse complement strand
GGTTAATGTGATTTGTGGGTCGACTGTTAAAATGGTTGTTATTGTTGAATCACAACCGAATTGTGTTGTGAATGAGGTCGTGTAATTCCCTGATGCGTTAACTGTTGAACCATCCGGTAAGGTGTAACTTTCGCCTTCGCAGATTGATATTGAAATGCTGCTAGTAAATGATTGATGAACATTCAAATTTAACGTAGCGACAGAATCGCATCCTGCAGCAGAAATCAAGGTTGCGCTTTGCGAGCCGGCAGCGGTGAATGTAAGTCCGTTCCAAACATATGGAAGCTGCGCATCGCAAATGGTAAGGTTGGTGCTTGATGAAACGGCAGGCAGGATAGTCAAGTTGAGCGTAATCACCGAATCACATCCCGCCGCATTGGTTAAAGTGAAGGTTGGAGGATTGGTTGAAACGTTGTAGGTATTGCCATCAATCCAAGTAAATGAACCGCAAACCGATTGCACATCGGTAGCTACTGCGAAGGAGTTAACAGTTAAGTTCAATGTTGCGACAGAATCGCATCCTGCAGCTGAACTAAGGGTTGCCGAGTAGCTACCCGCCGCATTGTAGCTGTTGCCGTTCCAGCTGTAAGGAAGCTGAGCATCACAAATTGAAACATCCTCAGAGGCTGTCAGAGTCGGACTAACGCTTAAGTTCAAGGTCACCACCGAATCACAACCGGCAGCGGTGCTTAAAGTTACCGAATACGATCCCGCTGCATTGTAGCTGTTTCCGTTCCAGGCGTAAGGCAGTTGAGCATCGCAAATTGAAACATCCTCAGAGGCTGTCAGAGTCGGACTAACGCTTAAGTTCAGGGTCACCACCGAATCACAGTTCGCTGCATTTTGAAGCGTTACGGTGTATGTACCGGCTGCATTGTAGCTGTTTCCGTTCCAGGCGTAAGGCAGTTGGGCATCGCAAATTGAAACATCCTCAGAGGCTGTCAGAGTCGGACTAACGCTCAAGTTCAGGGTCACCACCGAATCACAGTTCGCTGCATTTTGAAGCGTTACGGTGTATGTAC
>JBKCFX010000627.1:0-4919 GCA_046303595.1 Bacteroidia bacterium | reverse complement strand
GTATCAGATTACCCTCAACCTCAATAAAATTATTGATCACAACTTCTATCCCGTGCCTGAGGCTGAGCGCTCTAACTTGCGTCACCGCCCTATCGGAATAGGTATTCAGGGTTTGGCTGATGCCTTTATCCTTCTACGTTTCCCGTTCGAAAGTGAGGAGGCACAAGCCTTAAATCGCGAGGTGTTCGAAACCATTTACTACGCTTCGATGACCGCGTCCAAGGATTTGGCGAAGATTGATGGTGCATACGAAAGCTATGCAGGCTCACCTGTATCAAAAGGTGTTTTTCAATTCGACATGTGGGATGTTAAGCCTACTAATCGTTGGGAATGGGACATCCTGAAGGAAGAAGTGGCGAAATATGGTGTACGTAATTCATTGTTGCTTGCTCCGATGCCTACCGCTTCTACATCGCAGGTTTTAGGAAATAACGAATGCTTTGAGCCATACACCTCTAATATTTATTTGCGCCGTGTACTTTCGGGCGAATTTCCGATTGTGAACAAGCATCTGTTGCGTGATCTTGTTGATCTGGGTGTTTGGAACGAAAACCTCAAAAACAAGATTATCGCTGCAAACGGATCAATTCAAGGAATTGTAGAAATACCGGATAACATCAAAGAGCTTTACAAAACTGTTTGGGAGATTCGTCAACGCACAATCATCGATATGGCGGCCGATCGCGGTGCATACATCTGCCAATCACAATCACTCAATATTTTTATGGAGTCGCCCAACATGGCGAAACTTACTTCTATGCACTTCTATGCCTGGAAGAAAGGACTCAAGACCGGTATGTATTATCTGCGTACCAAGGCTGCTGCAGATGCTATTAAGTTTACTGTACAGACGCAAGCCGAACCAGCAATGACTCCTGTTACAAGCAGCCAGCCCGAAGTAAAACAGGCTGAATTACAGGCTGCCGGAATGGTTGACGCAAGCCAAGGAATGAGTGAGATATCATGCTCACTAGATAATCCTGAGGCATGTGAGGCCTGTGGCAGTTAAAATTCGAAAAAAACATCCCTTTCAGCTGGTTGATCTATAATTTAGCATCAACCAGCTGTTTTTGTTAACTTAAAAAGGTACCACTGCGAAATCAATTCGGCCCAGTACGTATATACTCGGTTCGAAGGATGCAGATTATCAGAAGCAGTCAAGCTTTGATCATTCCGTGCCATGCGTGAATGTGGCGTAATGTCTATGTAATCAACGCTGTAACGTGAGGCAATTGATTTGTTTACTTTATTAAATGCGTCTATTTCGCTTGCAATTTTAACACCATCCCGATTGGCCGCAAAAGGGGTTGCGCCCCAATCCGGAATAGAAATAACAAGCACCCTTTTCACATCTCCATCGGCGAAGAAAATAGCCTTCTTAAGGAGTTCTTCAAACTCAATACTATAGTCTTCAAGGCTATATCCGCGGTATTGATTATTTACACCAATAAGTAGGGATACCATATCATAAGGCACTTGCGGCTTTGCCTTTTCAATTGCCATCATTAATTCGCCGGTTGTCCAGCCGGTTGTTGCAATTATCTCGGGCGTATCAAACTCAACACCGCATCTTTTCAGCATCGAAATAAACTGCTCCGGCCAGCGCTCATCTTGTGCAACAGCCTCACCGATGGTATACGAATCGCCGAGAGCAAGAAGACGTTTAAGATTATTCATAGTATTTTTTTACAAAGGAACAAAATGATATCAGAATTCTTAGCCTTGTTGGATAATGAAGAATGATACCTTTGCACCATGGAAATGAACAAATTAAATTCATCGCGTGCACCAGAACCTGTTGGTTTGTACCCTCACGCCCGTCGGGTTGGCAATCTCTTATTTCTCAGTGGAGTTGGTCCTCGGGAACGCGGAAGCAAGAAAATACCAGGTGTTGAGCTGAATGAGGCGGGAGAAATTGTATCTTATGATATTGAAATTCAATGTCATTCGGTTTTCAACAACATCCGTTATATCCTTGAAGATTGTGGCTCGTCATGGGAAAATATTGTTGACGTAACTGTTTTTCTAACGAATATGAAAGCAGATTTTCCGACCTACAACCGAATCTATGCCGATTATTTTAAAGAAAATCTTCCATGCCGAACCACCATTGAAATTAATTGCCTTCCGACCCCGATTGCCATTGAATTAAAAGTTATTGCCACATTAGGGTAAAATAAATAATTTCAATTGATTACGGTAAACTCCACGCATTTAACCTGTGGCAACGTATTTGTCTTAAGATGCTTTGAAATCGACCCTCTACCTCATCTTGAAAACAGAAATTATTTTTTTAAGTTTCATATAACATGAAAGGTGTTTCCCGAAAAACCTTCTAGGAGTAGGGCTAAAAACAATATGATGAAAAAATCTATTTCCTATCTTTTGCTACTTTTCACTCTTCCGGCTATTGCCCAGTGGGAAGTAAGTTTAAAAAAATCAATCAGCTGGTATCAGATTAGCCCCACCGGAAATTTAATTCTTAGCACCAATGATGGTCTTGTGGGACTAAACGAAAAATCAGGTGAATTACTTTACACCATTCCGAATGTAATTTCGGAACTCGAAGATGAATTTCAGGTTATTCCAAATACACCGTTCGGGATGATCAGCCGCCAGGAGGGCCGGCTCGAATCAAAACTCATATTTAAACTTACCGACGGAAAGGTGCTTTTTGATTCGAAAAAAGAGGGCATCAGCATTGGCAAGCAATACCTGCTTGGGAGTACGGGCGATTTCATCTTTCAAGGAATTAGAGGCAAAGAATCGGTGTTTTTTCTTGTAGATATTGTTAGTGGCACGCTCAGATGGGAGCTTAAAAATCCATTTGGTAACGGCATATTTGCCGAAGTAATTGATGGTGCGCCTATTGAAAACGAAGCGGGAAATTTTATTATTCCTACCACTGGTGGCATGAGCGGCGGTGCTATTTATTGTTTTTCGCCTGCAGATGGCAAACAAGTTTGGAAAGCCGAACTGCCAAAACTAAAAGGAGCACAAACTACCACCAAAACTGAAACTAAATTGGCTACCTCCTATTTCGAGAAGGATAAATTTATTTACATGCGAGGACAAGCGGTAATGGCTTATGATATTTCATCGGGAAAAGCCATATGGGCCGAACCGGCTAAGCAACGAGGTCTTCCCGACCGCGTTATTTACGATCCGGTTGGATTAATTGTAGCATCCGCAGTAGATCCAAACAATACCATCTTTAAACCTACAATGGCCATGTATGATTATAAGACCGGGCAGGAAATATGGAACGAACAGGTTAAGCTTAAAGGTACCGTAACCGCATACAACTATTGCAACAAAGGCTTACTAATTAGCATGGATGGCGGAAACGGCAAAAGCCTCGTCAATATTGTAGATCTCGATAAAGGTGGCTACGTATTTGAAAATGCATATAAAATAAACGGCTTTGTGGAAGAGATGCAGCTAAGCGGTTCATCTGTTTATATTCGCACTACTTTGGAGGAAGATTTTGTGAGTCTCGAAAATGGGAAATCAATCCTAGCCAAAAATATTTCTTCGAAACCTGAGCTGCCTTTAGTAAATATTCGAAATGGTGATATTTCGTACACCTTTAACCCTGCGGACGATTTATTGTACAAATCTGACTTAAACAATCAAACACAATCTGCCCTTACTACTACGAAGATTGAATTTGAGCAAAAGGAAACTCCCACAAAAATTGGGATATTGAAGGATCGCATTGTTTTATCCTCATCACAAACCATTGCTGCGTTTGATTTTACAGGCAAAGAAATTTATAAAACACATGTTCCTGCTCCCGGAATTTCAGGGTGGAAAAAGGCCCTTTATGCCACTGCAGCTGTGCTTAATACGATGGATGCCATGCGTTACGCCGAGTTGGAAGTAGAGGCAAAAAAAGCGGCAGCAGCCACCACCTCGCCACAGGGCAGGCAATTCTGCGATGCCATTGGGCAAATAGCTAATAGGGGTGCTAATGTTCGACTTGCAGCAGCCGCAAGCGATATGGAAAAGATTCGCCAGAGATTCAAAGCATCGACTTCGGGCAATGATGTGCAATTTGTGTTGGGGAAACTTGAAAACAAGGATTACGGTCTTTTCGGTATTTCAAAAGAAACCGGTTCCAAAATGAGCGAAATTAATTTTGGAAAAGACAATGAACCCAAATACCTGCTCGATGATATTAGCCGCGTTATCTACTACCTTAATACCAGCGGTACATTAAAGGCCATTTCGTATTGATATTCATAGATGAAATATTCACTAGTATTTGTCTTTTTATGGGCATGCGGTTCAATACAAACCGCAGCAATTGCACAAAAACTCAGCATTGAAATTTACAATAAAACCGGAATTTCGCTTGATTCAGTTCAAATAAATGGCAAATTTATAGGGCAACTTAGGAACGATTCAACAACCATTCTAAAGGATTTCAAAGAGTTTAAAATTTCAGGTGCGTGGCCACTAATGAAAATTAGGGCTGTTGACCCATCGGGCGAACGCATTCAAAATCTAGCCCACTGCGGAACTAAAGCTCTTCCTGTAAGAGAAGGCCATTACCGATTTGAAATAACTTTAAACAGCGAAGGTTTGAAGCGTCACTTACTGCTAACCAAAGCCCAATAAAAACCAATTGGGTAAATTTCAACCCTATTATTGTAAACAAAATGGCGTTCTATCGCAATAAAAAGAAATAACCATCCTTCTGGATAGATTCGAGATTTTTCTTGCTTTTCCCTTCAATCTTCCAGAAATAGTATCCTGCCGGCATTTCATCTCCGGACCAGCCCGAATCAGTTGAATAGGTCATAAATATTTGCCGGCCCCAGCGGTTGAAAATCCGAAACTCATAGCCTTCGATTTCGAAACCCGGTAGCACCGGAAAAAACTCGTCGTTTATGCCATCGCCGTCGGGCGAAAAC
>JBKCFX010000626.1:0-1746 GCA_046303595.1 Bacteroidia bacterium | reverse complement strand
CGAAATCGATAAATTGGAATTACAGCTTTCCCTTTTCTAAAACAAGGGGGGATTAATTTTTAAAACTGCTATTTTTGATGCGGAATTCCGCACCAAATCGGGAAACTATTTTCAGACAGAAAACGTTTTGGACGGGTATGGTGCCAATTCTGAAATATTAGTCTGTTTACCGTCGACTATTTACGTTTAACCGTATGCTTCAATTTAAGCAAAGCCAAATTCAATTCAATGGTTGTTTCGGTGTCTTTGGTTTGAAGAGAGTCGCCCATTAACTCATTCATCAACATACTGGCCTGCTGAAGGAGATTTTTCTGCTCGATTTGGTTCTTCGTGATGCCAATGGATGAAACAATGCTGTTCAGATTCCTGATTTTGGTGAAGGTTTCAATTATTGCGATGGTGGTGTTAGTAGCTTCCGGACTCCTGAGAATCGTAGCTAACATATACAAACCCTTTTCGGTGAAGGCTTTAGGTAAAACGCGCGATTTAGAAAGGTTATTTGCGGTCAAATTATTTGACCGCAAACAATTCCCCCATTCCATTTCACTCAGCTCAAATACGTAGCCTAAAGGAAATTTCTCAGGATTATTCTTAACGGCTTGATTTATATGTTTCGTTTCTACACCATAAAGTCGAGCCACTTCAAAATCCAATATGACTTGACTATTTCGTATACTGATAATCTTTTCCTCGATAGCAGGTATTTCAATTAAATTATGCATGCTCAACTTCCTTTATTGAAGGAAAGATGAATAAAAAATGCATAGCTAAATAGGTCTGTTCGAAAATCGTATTTCCTTAAATTTAATTTCGATATGTTTTACTTTTATTCAAATTTATGGCGCCGAGTTTTGTTATTCAATACCCCCGCGCTTTATACGGGATTTTCTCCATCGATACCGTCTCAACGCTAAAGAATCCAAACTCTTCGCACACTTTTCCGCTGATGCGGTACATCCCGCGGCCGCAAAATTATTACTACTGACGAAATTTACTCGATTACGTGCGTCTAATTATTCAGAATTTTCATCCACGATCATAATGGCGATAGGCTTTAAGCTATTTAAATCGACAAACCCATATCTTTTTTTAATCTACGATTTTCATCCTCCAACATCTTAATGTACTTGTCTTTGTATTCATCCGAGTAAAAGTTCATATGCTCTGCCTTGGCACCGAGTCCTTGAACCAGATGGTTGTTTGAAACATTAAATACCTGAGAAGCATCGAAATTTAATATTTGTGAAATGTCTACACCTAGTACCTCTGCTATTTTCTGAACCTTAGAAATTGATAGATCAACTTCGTTGCGTTCAATTTTGCTGTAACCGCTCAAACTCATTTGGAGCTGGTCGGCCATTGATTCGCGCGTAATATTCTTTAATTCTCTGAATCTCTTGATAGTTGTTCCAATTTCCATGGTGCTGAACTTTCCGTAAAAGTAGCAAATAAATTCAATTTGTGGTAAAATGACCTAGGAAATAGCGATTGAAATGAGTGTTATTCAGTTGCTTTGCCATTGCTTATGTTATGAATTTTCAACTAAACATTTTTGAATTATAATTTAATGAGCAAAGATTATTTCACGCGACTTACCCCAAATTTTATCCAATGGCAGAAGCCTACAGGACCTGATGGTAAATGTCAAAGTGCTGATGATGATCAACCTTTATACGAAGAAGAACATGGCTTTGGATGGGAAGAATGGTTGTTTGAAGAATACTATCTGAATCATTCAGAGCCGGA
>JBKCFX010000625.1:0-5198 GCA_046303595.1 Bacteroidia bacterium | reverse complement strand
GTTCAATGAAATGGTTTTTGTGGTATCGGCAATGATAGGGTAGGTGATGCCTTTAATTCCACCATGTTCTTTCGGAACTTGTAACCAACCCCAGTGCGATTGTTCGGTATCGGTTGAACAGGCAACAAGAGCAACATTGCGCTTTTCGAATTCTGGTAATTTTTCTTGGAATGCGTGA
Source organism: Bacteroidia bacterium (assembly GCA_046303595.1). GTDB lineage: Bacteria > Bacteroidota > Bacteroidia > M30B66 > M30B66 > CAMCXT01. Next base: position 5,020 of record JBKCFX010000625.1, on the reverse strand, counting down.
AGCTCAGTAGGACAAACGAACTTGAAATCTTTTGGGTAGAAAAACAATAAAACATGCTTCTTACCAAGGAATTGTTCGAGGCTAAAATCATCGACAATCTCTTCTCCGTTAATAAGGGCTTTCGCATTGAAAAGGGGAGCTGCTTTCCCAACAAGTACTGACATATTTGGATTTTTTAGATTTGAAATTGAGGTGCAAATTTAAGAAACAGCATCGAGCTTAAAATGTTTATGCAAATATTTATTGCAGGTCGAAGCGAAGATTATTGGTATTCGGAAAGTAGAAGAATGAGCCAGTGCAAAATGTTATTTTACTCTAGCTACACTTAGTCCATCGCGAATAGGCAGAACAACTACTTCAACGCGGGGATCGCGGCAGACTTTTCTGTTATACTCAAGGAGGGCAATAGTATCGGTATCTTTCCGATTAACAGGCTCAACCACCTTACCACTCCAAAGCACATTGTCGCTTAGAATAATTCCACCCGACGGCATGCGATCAATTACCAAATCAAAGTACAAGCTGTAATTGCTTTTATCGGCATCAATGAAAACAAGGTCGAACACCCCCGGCAATTCAGGAATAAGTTGTGCCGCATCTCCAACATGTGCAATGATTCTCCCTTCAAAGCCAGCTTCGCTAATATACCTGTTCACCAGCGTTTCGCGTTCAGGATTGTTGTCGATTGTATGCAGAATGCCATTATTGGCAAGCCCTTCCGCAAGACATAACGCCGAATACCCGGTGTAGGTTCCGATTTCCAAAATCGTTTTTGGCCGCACCATTTTACTGATCATGCTAAGTATGCGGCCTTGTAAATGACCGGAAAGCATGCGAGGTTGCATTACCTTGAGGTGCGTTTCGCGATTAAGCTTTTTCAGCAGCTCGGGTTCGGATTGGCTATGTTCTTCGCAATAGTTTGAAATTGCGTGTGGTATGAAATCCATGCAGGAAATGAATTAAAGAAGTCCTTTTTCGCCGGTAAAATGATCAGTGCTTTTACCCGAACGGAAGCGGTTTCGGATTCTAAGAAATGGCTCCTCGATAAGTTTGTAGCTTAATTTAGCAACGAATAGGGTGATGATGAAGCAAAGGATAATCTGGGAAAGGAATACCCAAGGATTATCCACATCAGGTTGAAGGCGCAATAGTTTGAAAAGGAAAAATACAGCCCAAATTACCACAAGGTGCCAGATATACATGCCGTAGGAAAATTTCCCAAATGATGAAATAAGGCGCAGTTTTCCGAATTTATAAAACGAATTGTCGGAATAATGCTGCTCGCCAATGATGAATGCGAAAATGAAGGAAAACAGCATGGGTTCGAGTGCGTGTACAAACTGAATAATGCTGTAAAAACGCAGGCTATACGTTTCGTCGCGGATAATGATTAATCCGATGGCCAGCATATAGGGCAATACAATCGATTTTTGGGGAAGATTTTTAAAATAGATTCTGATGCGCTCCGAATAAAATAAGCCATAGGCGAGTAGCGCTCCCATCGTAATGTCGGAAAGGATACTGAATGTGTGAAAACGCGTAACATATGTTGCTTTGAGGCGAAGTGCATCAAAGCGGGCTACAACATCTGCAGGGTGCGGTATGTCGACATTGCCTAATTGATATTGATTGAAAAGGCTCGCTATCTCGTGCCATTGCATGAAACGATACAAGGCAGTGCCTGCGAGAACGGCGAAAAGCGAATAAATGAGGTATTTCCGCGGAACCATCGCGATGAGCAGTGGCCAAAAGATGTAGAATTGTTCTTCGACAGAAATCGACCATAAAACAGCTAAAACCGGACTTGGGTATGGATTCGCTGTAAGGTCAAAGTTTACCAGGAATCCTAAGTAATAACCTAATCGGTCGTATGGAATAAGCGAAAATTCGGGTTTGAACGGGTTGGCCTGCGGGAAGTAGTTCAAGATAGTAGGAAGTACATAAAACCCAACGAAAACCAAAGCGAAATAGAGCGGCCAGATGCGCAGAAAGCGGCGCGCATAAAAACTGCCGATATTAATTTTACCTGTGTCTTCTCGTTCCTGTAGCAGCAAGTTGGTAATTAAAAAACCACTGAGGGTGAAAAAGAAATTCACACCAAGGTCGCCATTCAACAGGAGCGATTCTTCAATCCATCGGTACCAGCCTTCGCCATTAAAATAAAGGCCAAAACTCACCATGTGTAGGCAGAATACCGAAAAAAAAGCAATGAAGCGCAGTGCGTCGAGGTTATCGAAATGACGAAGTGGTTTCATAATGGAACGTTAAATTGCCGACAAGGTAAGCACCCAGCCGAATTATTCAAATTAATGAGCGAAAATTGGTGCAAGTAGACCTAAAATAATTGTATTCATGATTGTACCATGTTTTATTAATCACGTATTTATGTGTTTCGGGCGTATGTTTTCCATTACCCACGCAACAGTCATAACCACAACACAACCAATAACATTATACCACAAAAAACTAATATTGCTAAAACAGAAGATTGCAATTACTGCGGCCTGTGAAACGATAATTCCGGCCAACACCGCTTGAGCTCTTACTTTTTTAAACGCCAATGCGGTAACAAATATCCCCAGCAAGGTTCCGTAAAACAGAGATCCCAAAATATTCACAGCCTCTATCAAACTGTTCCCAATTTCTGAAGCAAAACAGGCTACCAATACACAAAACAATCCCCACATAAGTGTGTAGAATTTAGACCAATTGTATTCGTTTGTTCGCCCTTTGAATGGCATATGCAAATCAACCATTGTGGAAGATGCAAGCGAATTCAAAGCAGCTGCTATCGAGCCCCAGGCTGCGAGGAAAATAATCGCAATCAGCAATCCAACCAAGCCTTGTGGTAAGTAATCAATCACGAAGCGCAAAAACACGTAGTTGTTGTCGTTCGCATCCAATCCCATTTCGGATGTTCGGATGAGTTTCTTTACCTGATTGCGAATTGCGTTCGATGAATCATTGGTCATTTGTAACGTTAGAAGTACATCTTCGCCTGTTCCCGTCGATGATGGCTTCACTTGGTCGCTAAATGCCTTTGCCAACTGTGTTTTTTCGCTCGAAAGTCGTTCGTATTCATGTTCGAGCAATAACAGCGAATCGGCATGCTTGCCCTGTTTGGCTTTTTCCAAAACCGCTCCGTTAAAGAAGACAGGAGCACTCGTAAATTGATAAAACGAAAAAACCAGTACACCCAAAATCAATATCAGAAACTGCATCGGCACTTTTACAAAGCCGTTCATGAGCAATCCCATGCGACTTTCGGCAAGTGAACGAGCAGTTAGGTAGCGCCCAACCTGCGACTGGTCGGTACCGAAATACGAAAGTGCAAGAAAAAATCCACCAATAAGTCCACTCCAAATATTGTATTTATCGCTCCAGTCAAAGCTGCCCGATTCGAATCCGGTAGTAATGATGTTCATCTTTCCGAGACTTCCGCCCACATGCAGTGCATCCAAAAATCCAATCTCCGCAGGCATAAAATTAACAAGCAGAATGCCCGCCAGAATCAAACCTCCAAAAATGATAAACAGTTGAATTTGCTGGGTGTATGCCACTGCCTTTGCTCCGCCCGAAACGGTGTATATAATCAAGATTCCGCCCATCACCGCATTGGTGAGGTAAATGTTCCAGCCGAACAGTGTGCTCAAAATCAACGATGGTGCATAAATGCTCACTCCTGTTGAAAGTCCGCGCGAAACAAGAAACAACAATGATGTAACCGTGCGCACTCTGCGGTCGAATCGTTGCTCGAGGTATTCGTATGCCGTAACTATGTTGAGGCGCGAGAATACAGGTAAAAGCCAGATGCTAATCACAATCATTGCGAGCGGCAAACCAAAGTAATACTGCACAAAACGCATCCCATCGCTATAGGCCTGTCCAGGGCCCGAAAGAAAGGTAATCGCGCTGGCTTGCGTACCCATAATGCTCAATAGCACAAGAAACCATGGCATCGAGCGGTTTCCGAGAAAATAGCCTTCGATATCGCGGCTCGAACGACTTTTATATACGCCGTAGGCAACAATGCCGACCAGCGTTAAGATCAATACGATGTAATCGACGGTACTCATGAAAAGTAACGTGTGATGAGCCAGTAAGTCAATATTTGTAGCAATAGAAAGAGTATCAATGCGATGTAAATTCCACGAAACGACTTCTCCTTCGGCTTAATATTGTTCATGTTTCCCCACAGCTAATAGGTTTGCAAACAAACGAAATGCGCCCGGAACGCCTGCCGGCAACTGCCTGAAAAAGGAGAGCCCGGTATAGATATAATGACCTTTTCCATAGGGTGTATAAATAAGTGATCCACCGGTTTCTTTTTCGCCCGGATCGGCCATGCTTAATAAATTCGCGTAATGCGAATCTTCTTTTTCGGTAAAATAAACGCCGCGCTCCTGCACCCAGCCATCAAAATCGCTGCGTAAAATTATATTGGGTACTTTCATAAGTGGGTGATCGGGAAGATTTAGCGTTACTTCTGAACCTTCATTTGTAACACGATTGCGGCTTATTTCGAATGGATACGGTCCCGGCTGAACCTTTACATCGCTGATCCAATTACGGGTGTTGTATTGCATCACTAGCGTTCCGCCGGTTTCGGTGTACTTGAGTAGGTAAGGCATCCATTCGGCCATTTGTTCAACCGAATTCAAGGCGCGAATGCCCACTACAACAGCATCAAATTGAGACGGTTGTAAATTCCTGATTTCTTCATCATTCAACGTTTTTACATTGTAACCTGCTCCTTTCAGCGCTTCGGCCACCTCATCGCCCGCGCCTTCGACGTAGCCGATTTGGTTCACTTCGCGCTTCATTGGCGCAAACACAAAGCGTACCCTGCAGTCTTCGTGGTAGGTAAGTGTTGGGATATGGTCGTAAACGATGCGGCGTGTGGTTTTGATTCGTTCCGTTTTACCGGTTAAAGAGTCTGTATAAATGAAAAAAAGATCGCGCGAAAAGCCATTCATCAATGCCCGATTTGGCTTCATTTGCAATGTAAAGCGAACTGTTT
>JBKCFX010000624.1:0-4331 GCA_046303595.1 Bacteroidia bacterium | reverse complement strand
GCTGAACACCTTAGGCGAAAAAACAGACGATATTCAATGCGTGATTTCTCAGCTAGCCGAAATTCCCGACGCGATTCCTTTTGGCGAAGCCCAGCATCCGGGCCTGTTCGATTATGCCGATGGCGTTGACACCGCCGCTTTTTTAACCGGATTGAATTAGGCAATGAAGGGCTTCTTAGTATTACTTCTCTTTCTTATTTTCTCATTTAATATGGAGGCACAACACGATAGCATTCCGGTATTTACCGGCCGATTTAATGCACTTATTAAGGATAGCGATTGGTTTCGAAATTGGATTTCGGGCGATGTTCCCGAATTAGACGATGTGCTGAAAAAACGTTTGATGGCAATAGATACATCGCATATACGTATTGCTGTATTTCTTGGAACCTGGTGCAGCGACAGCAAAGCGCATATTCCATACTTTCTTCACTTGGCCAAAATGTTCCATTGGAACCATGAACTCATTGGTGTAAATAGGGATAAGGAATGTCCGTTCGAGAAGAAGGATTGTAAAAACTGGGATATAGTCTATGTGCCAACCTTCGTCATGTATCGGAATGAAATTGAAATTGGACGTGTTGTAGAAAACCCACAGCGCAGCCTGGCCGAAGATCTGGCCGAAATTTTTTCAAAACCATAAAACGCCGCTAAACGCCGCAATCATTTTCATCGAATCGAATACCTTTGCCGGGTATGCGCATCGCTTCGAATTTTATTTCCTGGATCTTTCAGCCACTGCTGATGCCCTTGTTCGGGGCCTTCATTTTTGTGAACTTACCGGTATATGCATTTCGTTTGCTCCCCGAGCCAATCAAAACCTACATTCTGGTGTGCAATGCCTTGTTCACACTCATTATGCCCGTACTTATGATTTTATTGTTGTATCGCTTCGGCATCATTGGCTCTGTTAAACTCGACCGCCGCGAGGACCGTAGGCTACCACTTCTAATAACACTTATTTTTCACGGGTTGAATTTTTATTTCCTCTACAAAGTTCACCTTCCCGCCTTGTATTATTTGTTTTTGCTTGGAGGCTTCTTCGCATTGCTAACCACAACATTCGTAACGCGTTATTGGAAGATATCGATGCACATGACCGGCATTGGGGGTTTGTGCGGATCGATTGTACTTTGTGCCATTGTTTGGCCTATAGACTTAAGGCTGCTGCTCGCCATGCTCTTCATACTTGCCGGAGCAATCGGAAGCGCCCGACTGATCGTAAATGCACATACGCCGGCACAAGTTACTGCAGGCTTCTTTGCGGGCTTTCTGCCACAATTAGCAATACTTGTTTACATCTGATTAAAGCGACAATTGATAGATAAAATAAGCTACCTAAGCATTTCTTATCAAAAAAACATGTTTAATGCAACGCGAAATTAAATGTAAGCACTGCGGCGAATGGAATACATTAGGCATTGAAAATGTAAATTGCTCAACATGTGCAAAACCGTTGAGCGAACTTTCTGCCGATGACAAAGCCAGTATGGAACGGCGAAATTCGGCCGGCGAAATAAACATCCGGATTAATCCGAACGACCCTTGGATTTTACGATTGCTAAAGCGCACGTTTAATCTGGTTCAACTTATTTTCTTGTCTATTCTTAGTTTAATCGTATGGATAATCTTCGCCGGACCTGGTTAGGCAGTTCAATTTTTATCCCTGCCCGGTGGTATTGGATTGCCCTTGCATTGGCCGCGTTGAAGCGCTATGCGTTTCATCCTTCAGGCATTAAGCTGCTCGACAATTACCTACTCGACTTGTTGTGTATGCCCTTGGTTCTCGAAACAAGCAGACTAGCCATGCGTTTTATTTTTTCAAAGAATTATGACTTGAGTAAATTCCAGATTCTCTTTGCAGTGCTCTATGTTTCGGTGCTATTCGAGTATTTGCTTCCAGTATACCAAACGCGGTTTCGTGCCGATGTATTTGATGTTGTTGCCTACAGCACAGGCGCGACAATTTGGTACTTGCTTCTGCATAAATAAGCAAAAATTAACCCGGCTCGGTAAGGCATAGTTTATACGCCTGATCGATGCGTTCAGCCAAATGCCTGTCTTTCTCGGTAATGGTATTTTCTTCGTCGTGAGTGCACAAATGCAACTCAACCGTTTTATACCGAATGCAAATCTCCGGATGATGATTCACCCGTTCTGAAATCATGGCAACCTTTGTTACAAAAGCAAATGCTTCAATAAAATTTCGAAATTCGAATTGCTTATGCAATTTTCCCTGATCGGTGCTCCACATGTTCCTTAACTTTACGCTTCAAAATTAGACTTTAACACAAAGCCGCTTTGTTAAAAATCAATAAATTTATAAAGGGTATGAAGCGATTGATTTTTAGTTTACTCATTTTGTATAACTTCCAAGGATTTACTCAGATTTATTGCAGTAAATCGTGCCAGCCGTACCAAAAGGCGAACATGGCATACAGGGCAAATCAAAGTGCCGAAGATATTACGTATTTGGCTGCAAATTGGACGGTTAATCCTGCAGAAAAATATATTTCGGGATCAATTGCTTATTCGCTTACCATTTTGCAAGCCGATTACGATTCACTCCGACTCGATTTAAGCGATAGTTTAATGGTCGACTCTGTTCGAACAAGCATCGGACTTCTTCCATTTACGCAGGCTGAAGATCAACTGCGTATTGATGTTACGGAAGCAATTATAGCGAACCGAATTACACTTGAAATTTTTTACCGGGGAACGCCACCTACTACCGGATTTGGCTCTTTTGTCCAAACCAACACACCATACGCAAAACCCATTATCTGGACACTATCCCAACCCTTTGGTGCATCCGACTGGTGGCCCTGCAAAGAAGGCTTTGAGGATAAAATTGATTCGTCGGACTACTACATAAACATTCCATTCGGCAATCGGGCAGCAGGAATGGGAGTGCTTGAAGGTATTGATACCGTTGACAATCGGCAAATTTATCACTGGAAGCATAGGTATCCCATTGCGACTTATTTGGTAGCGCTTGCAGTAACCGATTATTCCGAAATAAAACGTACGGTTCCCCTGCGGGAAGGGAATCTGGAATTATTGAATTATTGCTATCCCGAACATTTCGGCGAATGGGACTGGCAGCAAACCGAGGTGATGAACATGCTCCAATACTTCGATAGTTTGTTTGTACCGTATCCTTTTATGCGCGAGAAATACGGCCATGCGCAATTTAGCTGGGGCGGTGGCATGGAGCACCAGACCATGAGTTTTATGGCGGACCTCGGCCCCTGGCTTACATCGCACGAATTGGCGCACATGTGGTTTGGCGATATGATTACCTGCTCAGCGTGGAAAGACATCTGGCTCAACGAAGGTTTTGCCACCTATCTAACCGGATTGTTTTTCGAACGGTTCAGCAATCCATCTTTCTTTTACTGGAAGCGCAATAACCGCGATGAAATTTGTTCGCAACCGGGTGGTTCGGTTAGGGTTGATGACACAGCTTCCGTGAATCGGATTTTCGACGGGCGGCTCAGCTATTATAAAGGCGCTATGATACTGCACATGCTGCGCAAAAAATTGGGCGATAATGTGTTTTTTGAAGGAATGCGGAATTACCTAAACCGTTTGGACTTGCGCTATAACTACGCAAATACAGAGCAGTTTCGCGAAACGATGCAAGAAGCTTCGGGAATAAACCTCCAGCGCTATTTTGATGAATGGTATGCCGGCGAGGGCTATCCCAATATTCGGATAGATTATACAACAGATGCCAACCGAATTACATTGGAAATAAGCCAGCAAGGCAGCAGTACCGTTACACCTTTGTTTGAAACCCGCGTTCCGATTCGAATTTTGGGAGAAACGGATAGCCTCGAAGTGAATATAGATATTCGCGATGCCCAAATGCGCATTGATATTCCGCTAGATTTCACACCGATTTCCATAAAAACTGATCCCGAAGCCGATTTTTTAGCGCGTTACACAGCACAGAAAATTGAAGCGGCAAAAAGCTGGCTGCCCTCTCCCAACCCCATTCATAAAGGCTCAGTACTCGAATTGCCCGCCTTTGGAAAAAATACGGTGGTTGAACTTATTACACTCGATGGTAAACAAATTATAACACTGCACCTAAATGGGAAACAGGCAGCGCAAGTCCCCATTGGTAATCTTGCCGCCGGAGTTTACTGGATTCGATTGGTTCAGGATAGCGAACCCAACCACACCAAAAGGCTTATCCTGGTCGATAAATGACAATTTCGCCCAAAGCGGCCACAAAATTTATTCGTGTAAGTATTTCATACATTTTTACTGCTCGCAACCATCGATATTAATGCTAATTATATCATTTTACGTGCTTTAAAATT
>JBKCFX010000623.1:0-6955 GCA_046303595.1 Bacteroidia bacterium | reverse complement strand
TGGTAAGACCATGTATTTCGCTTCGAATAGTCCGAAAGCAATTGGTGGCTACGATATCTTCAAAACCACCTTCGAGAATGGATCGTGGAGCAAGCCCGAAAATCTTGGAGCGCCCATCAATACTTTTGGCGATGAACGCTTCTTTTGCATGAGTACCGACGGACAAACCGCTTGGTTAAGCTCCGACCGCACCGGTACTGCCGGAGAGCTCGATATTTGGGAAATAGATTTTAGTTCGGTAAAGAAAGAAACCGAATCGAACAGCGAAACAACAACGCCAATTGTTCCGAAAGGCCCTGCCCTTTCGATTATTTCCGGTAAAATTATCGATTCGTTTGCAGGCGAGTTAGTAGAGGCCGAAATGACAATCACCGAGCGCGAATCTGGAAAGTCTGTTTCGGTTCAAACCGACGAAAACGGACAGTATTTCAGTACACTGGAAGGGAATAAAAATTATATCCTCCAAATTGTCAAAGAAGGCTTCGCGCCGTACAAATTTGAGTTCTTCCTCAAGGCACAAGATGAAGGCACATTCACGCTCGAAAAGATGATTGTGCTGGATAAGAAAAAGTAATGACTTACATCGCCCCTTGCGAAAAAACTTTGCAGTAATTGCGTGAAGCAATGGACAGTCTTTAAAAACGCACGCCTTTTTGGAGGGAAGAACAACGTCTTTAATTATGGCACGAATCGCATCGATACAATGCGCCCGCCATGCTTCATGTTCAATACGTGTTGCAATCCCGAAACAACCTTCCCAAGCGCGGTATAGCGTCCGTTAAGATGCGGTGCATCTCCTTGCATAATAAACCACTGCGTACTTTCGGTGTCAGGTCCCGCACTGGCCATACCCAAAACGCCGGTTTCGAACATGCGATCTGAAAATTCGCTGCGGATGGTTTCCAAAGAGCCTCCATACCCATCGCCACGTGGACAGCCGTCCTGAATTACAAATCCCGGAACCAGTCGGTGAATGCGTTTTTCGGAATAAAAGCCGCGTTCAATGTTTTTAATAAAGTATGCAACCGTAAGTGGCGCCACATCGGGCCACAGTTCTACAGCGATGGTTCCAGATTCGGTAAGGATTTCGACTTGTTGATTCGGTTTTATGGATGAAACGGTTTCCCAGTCGGGCGCATTGTTGTAATCGGGTTTCAAGCTGCCTTCGAAGGGTTTTCCTTCATAAAACGAAATGGTGTGTAGCAGTTCCCCAAATGCTTCGATGTCGCGCGGAAGCTGCAAGGTTCCAAGTGCTTTGCGCATGAAGTCGAGCGATTCGAAACGCACCGGTATATTGGGGCTGGCCTTGAACAACATTGAGGTGTCGCGCAGGGCAATCGCGGCAAGCGAAATCATACTCACATCATGGGTTTCAATCGCATCGCGAAACAATTGAACATAGTGTTCTTCTAGGGTTTGTGTTGGTGAGATGGTTTGCCACTTTTCGCGGTATACGGCAAATTGTTTACTGATTCGCATTTTTAAAAGCGCATCCAAAGCGTATTCGCGGATTAAGATACTCGGTGTGGAATACATCAGTTCTTCGAGAAACTGTATCGATGAAAATTGTTCCGATAATGTTGCAATGATGTACGATTGCACATAAACATCTTCCTGCTTTGCGAAATCAGTTTTTAGTATTTCGAGTCGTTTTGAAAAATCGGTTTCATGCTTCATCAGGTAAGCGTGAAGGCGGTACTTTACAAGTGGGAATGATTCGGACTGAATCCATTTTTCAATCAAATTCGCATGAATCAGGGTGTCGCAATCGAGTAGCCAGTCGGTGCCAAGTTCGCGCACATGGTGTGATGCGTCTTTCTGAAGTGAGCTAATCCACGAAGCATCGGGTAATAACTTTGTCTTTCGTGCAGCACGAACAATTGAAAGGCGCACAAACTGATCTTCTTCCTTGGCATGTGAGGCGAAAAGTGTAGTTAAAATTGGCAGATTCAGTTTTGCCGATTTTGCCAATGTCTGAATGAGTGGAATTTTCTTCTGAGGATTTTCAGATTGATCAATCAACGTTACCAGTCCATCGTGTGCGGGAGTGATATCGAATGCTGCACGGCTCAGGGCATGTGCTGCATAAACACCTGATTGCTCATCGTTTTCAGTAAGTTTAAGTAACGCTGCACGAAGCTTTTCGTTTGTTAGCTTACCGCGCCTAGCCAAATAAAACAAGCCCGAGGCATGCTCTGCTGCAATGGCATTTTCATTATTCTGTGCAAGGAAGAATTTTTCCAGACCACATTTCCCAAAAGCATCCGAAAAAGCGCTGCCGGGTGATTTTTCACCTTTTTCATTGAGATGCTTCCAAACTTGTATTGCAGCCGAATACGATCCCGATTGACCAAGTGCAAATACCAAAGCCTCTTTTACATCCTCATTTTCTTCACGTTTAATTGCCTCAACAAGTTTTTGTGCATGTCCCGAATCGGGAATCGAACCCAATCCATGCGCTGCAATTCGACGAATATCTTCATCGCTCCGTGTTAACAGCGAAAGCAAGCTATCGGTATTGCGTTCATCAACTAAAGTATACACATCGCGCAAATGCGGATTTGCGTAATCTGGGACATCAGAACAGGCTGTGAGGAATAAAAGATTACAAACACAACAAAGTGAATAAATCAAGCGCTTAACAAATCGTTCATTTTTAAAACGTTGATATACAAGCATATGTATTATCTTGAAGATTTTAAGCAAATTAAAGGAAACGCTGCGTTAAAACAAGGTAATAATATGCTGAAATAGGCTTTACGCTAACATAATGAAGTAAATAGAAATTTGTAAAACTAAAAATTACGATTATGCATTTTCCGTATCATCCTCCGCGCGTTGTCGACATTGCGGTTGTTTCAGATGTGCATCTCGGCACTTATGGCTGCCATGCATTTGAATTGGCGCAATACCTGCGCAGCATTAAACCGGGCATTTTGGTATTGAATGGCGATATTGTTGATGGCTGGCAATTTAGTAAGCGCTATTGGCCGGCAGCACATCATCAGGTAATTATGGAAGTTATGCGTTTACTTACGGAAGGCACGCGTGTGTATTATCTAACTGGCAATCACGATGAAATGCTGCGGCGTTTCAGCGATTTACGTCTGGCGAATTTCATTTTAACCGATAAGCTGATTCTTGAAATCGATGGGAAGAAAGCCTGGTTTTTTCATGGCGATGTGTTCGATTTTTCGGTGAATACATCGAAATGGTTGGCAAAAGTGGCCGGCAAGAGTTACGATTACCTCATCTTGTTAAATCGTGGCATTAATTGGATGCTATCCAAATTGGGCCGCGAAAAAGTTTCGATATCTAAAAAAATCAAATCGGGTGTAAAACAGGCGGTAAAATACGTGAACGATTTTGAAGAAATTGCAGCCAATCACGCAATTGATCAGGGATATGACTATGTAATTTGCGGACACATTCACCAACCAGCCATTCGTTCGGTTAAGAATGAAAAGGGCGAAACAACCTACATGAACAGCGGCGATTGGGTCGAGAACTTAACTGCTCTTGAATATGCTAATCAGTCCTGGTCAATAGCCGAATACAAAGCCACACCTGAATTTGCACAATTACCTAAAATCAGAACCATCGACCGAAGTTTGTTTGGAACCAAAGAAACGTATGCGGTGTTGAACAGCAATAGTGATTTAGAGTCGATTAGTGCATGAGAATTCTGTATGCTGTTCAGGCAACCGGCAACGGACACAGTAGCCGTGCTTGCGAAGTAATACCTGAGTTGCGTAAAATTGGCGAGATTGATGTCTTTCTCAGTGGCAGCAATGCGCACCTTCAATTTCCCTTTGAAGTCAAATACAAAAGCAGGGGTTTGAGTTTGTTTTATGGGAATAATGGCAAGCTCGATTACCGACGAATGTTTGTCGAAAATAGTACATCGCGCTTATTTAGCGAAATTCGCAATTTCCCTGTTGCACAATACGATGTGGTGATTAACGATTTCGAAAGCATTTCGGCTTGGGCCGCAAAACTTCGGGGTGTTCCTTGTGTGGCGTTCTCGCATCAGGCAGCGTTTCTCAGTCCCAATACACCAAGACCAAAGGAAAAATCGGTATTTGCTGAGATGCTCCTTCAAAAGTATGCACCTGCGGCAGATGCCATCGGATTTCATTTTAAGCGCTACGATTCATGTATTCACACGCCTGTTTTGCGTTGTAAAATAAGAACGATTACGCCCGAAAATAAAGGGCATTACACGGTTTATCTGCCAGCTATTGGTAGCGACATGCTTCTGAAAGAACTAAATGCATTGAATGATGTTAACTGGGAAGTATTTCTGCCTGGATGTAAAAGCGAATCGCGCAGTGGAAATGTGCTTTTCAAGCCGGTTGATGGCGATTCGTTTATTCAAAGCTTAGCACATTGTGAAGGTGTTTTTTGTGGCGCCGGATTTGAAACGCCTGCAGAAGCTTTGTTTCTTGGAAAAAAGCTTTTCGTAATTCCGATTCAGGGACCGTATGAACAACACTGCAATGCCGCTGCCTTGGCCGAAATGGGTGTAACGGTTGCACATCAGTTCAATGCCGAAATTGGAAAAAAGCTTCAAACTTGGCTCAACCATTCAATGCCGGATCGAATTGACTATGCAGATCAAACCGCAGAATTGGTTGAAATGATTGCAACACGCTATCAGGCTTTTGCCAAACGCGCCTGAAGGTATTGCTTCGCAAAATAGGTGATGATGATATCAGCACCCGCACGTTTGATGGACAACAGAACTTCTTCGATGGCTCGCTGTTCATCAATCCAGCCATTGGCAGATGCGGCTTTAATCATGGTATATTCGCCACTTACATTGTAAGCAACAATAGGCAAATTGCTCGCTTCCTTCAGTTTGGCAATAATATCGAGGTAGGCGAGGGCTGGTTTTACCATCAGAAAATCGGCGCCCTCTTCCTCATCCAAAGCAGCTTCGATAAGTGCTTCACGGGCATTGGGTGGCGACATTTGGTAGCTGAGTTTGTTGCCGTGTTTGGGAGCCGAATCGAGTGCATCGCGAAAAGGACCATAAAAACAGGAAGCATATTTGGCGGTGTAACTCATAATCGATACCTGATTGAATCCGCTTGTATCCAATGCTTTGCGCAAATGTCCCACACGACCATCCATCATATCACTGGGTCCGAGTATATCGGCGCCGGCTGCGGCTTGCGCGAGTGCCATTTTATCGAGAACTGAAAGTGTTTCATCGTTCAGAATCTTCCCATTATCATATATACCATCGTGCCCATCAGAACTATACGGATCCATTGCCACATCGGTAATGACAGTGCATTCCGGAAAGCGGGCTTTGAATTCGCGAATCGCTTTTAAATAATAGCATTCGGGATGGTAGCTGTATGTCGCGTAGCGATCTTTGTGTTGCTCGGCGATAGCAGGAAAGAGGATGAAATTACGCAAGCCAAGTTGCATGCACTCTTCGGCTTCGAGCAGGGCCTGATCGATAGTTTGTCTGAAAATGCCGGGCATGGATGAAATCTCGGTTTTCTGCGCCACGCCATCCATCAGAAAAAAAGGATAGATGAGCTGCGAAGCCAGAATATGCGTTTCCTGCACCATGGAGCGAATAGCCTCCGACTTGCGGTTGCGGCGCGGACGTTTTGTGTTCAGATTCATGGGATAAAAGTACGATACGAGGGTGGAATATTTTCTGATTAAAATTTTTACCACATCTGATTTTACTAACGAGGTAAAGCCTTTATGGTTTTTAATATCAAGTTAGTTGTTTCTGTTGGGTATCTATACTTTTCAGCACAAAGTGATTTTCGCTGTTTATCGGCGTTTATTTGCCGATACAAAACTTTCCAAATATAGCCCCAAGCACCTCCTCATTGTCCACATTACCTGTTATCTCAGAAAGTGCATCCAAGGTATCGCGCAGGTCGCGGCTCAGCAAATCACCCGAAATGCGCAATTCGATGTCGTTTAGAACCGCATGTAAAGATTCAGCCGCCTTACCCAACGCTGTGTAATGACGAGCATTGCTCACCAAAAAATCACTCTGTTCCCTACCCGCCTTTGCAAAGGCTACCAATGCCTCCTGCAATTCCTCAATTCCCAATCCTTCTTTGGCACTTATACGTATGGTTTCAGGGGGAAATCCAATTAAAGCATCGGTACCCAGAACATCGCTCTTATTCAATACACACAGCACCTTCGCATGAGCAGCAGCTTCCTCCTTAACGCGCTCCAATTCAGCCTTAGCGCTGCCAACGAACCAAGTTTCGGGCTCAAAAACGTAAAGTACCAGCGCAGCTTCGCGTATGCTTTTTCGACTGCGTTCAATACCAATGCGTTCGATGGTGTCATTGGTTTCGCGTAGTCCGGCCGTATCGATAAATCGAAAGCCTGTTCCGCCAATCACCACCGTATCTTCAATGGTATCGCGCGTGGTGCCTGCTATGTCGCTCACAATGGCGCGTTCCTCGTTCAACAAAGCGTTGAGCAAGGTCGATTTTCCCGCATTGGGCAAGCCAACTATAGCTACGGGTACTCCATTCTTAAGTACATTTCCCATGGCGTAACTGCTTCGCAATTTATCAATTACATCTAAAATGTGTTTTACCAATGTTTCGAGCGTGGCGCGGTCGGCAAACTCAACATCCTCGGTGCTAAAGTCTAATTCAAGTTCTATGAGCGCAAGAAAATGCAACAAATCCTCGCGCAACTTTTTGATGCGGTTACCAAAGCCTCCGCGCAATTGCTGCATGGCCAAAGCGTGCGACGTTTGGTTGCCCGACGCAATAAGGTCGGCAACGGCTTCGGCTTGGCTTAAATCCATCTTTCCGTTTAAAAATGCGCGCAGCGTAAATGCGCCGGGCAATGCCGGTTCAGCGCCGTTGCGATATAATAATTGCAGAATTTCTTGCTGAATATACACCGAGCCATGGCAAGAAATCTCGAGGGTATCATCGCCGGTATATGAATG
>JBKCFX010000622.1:0-1240 GCA_046303595.1 Bacteroidia bacterium | reverse complement strand
AAATACGGAACCAAGCGTCCGAAACCAGGTCAGGCACCTGCAACCAAAGGCAAGAAAAAATAATCCATACAGCGTTCAGAAAACATGAGAAAGTCAACGCCCAAAAGAATTCCCCGTTTACCCGATCCACGTTTCGGTGATCCTGTTGTTACACGTTTTGTAAACAACATGATGTACGACGGTAAGAAAAGTATCGCATTCAACATTTTCTATGATGCGGTAGACATCGTAGCCAAGCGTACCGAAGAAAGTGGACACGAAGTATGGAAACGTGCCTTGGAAAATGTAAGTCCATCAGTAGAGGTTAAAAGTCGTCGTGTTGGAGGCGCTACGTTTCAGATTCCAATGGAAATTCGTCCAGACCGCCGCACTGCTCTTGGCATGAAGTGGTTAATCATGTATGCCCGCAAGCGTAACGAAAAATCGATGGCGCAAAAACTCGCATCAGAAATCGTTGCCGCAAGCAAAGGCGAAGGTGCAGCCCACAAAAAGAAAGAAGATACGCATCGTATGGCTGAAGCCAACAAAGCATTTTCGCATTTCAGATTCTAATTTATAACGACCGAAACCCGAAGAGGACCATTTTATGAGTCACGATTTAAAATTCACCAGAAATATCGGTATTGCCGCACACATCGATGCCGGTAAAACAACCACTCCCGAGCGTATTCTTTATTACACCGGCGTGAACCACAAAATTGGTGAGGTACACGATGGTGCAGCAACGATGGACTGGATGGTTCAGGAACAGGAGCGTGGTATTACCATTACTTCCGCTGCAACCACTTGTTTTTGGAATTATGCAGGGCAAAATTATAAAATGAACATCATCGATACGCCCGGCCACGTTGACTTTACCGTTGAGGTAAATCGTTCGTTGCGCGTACTCGATGGTCTTGTTTTTCTTTTCTCTGCGGTGGATGGTGTTGAACCTCAATCTGAAACCAATTGGCGTTTGGCGAACAATTACAATGTTACGCGTCTTGGATTCGTTAATAAAATGGACCGCCAAGGTGCCGACTTCCTTAATGTTGTGAAGCAGGTTAAAGAAATACTTGGAGGTAATCCACTTCCGCTTCAATTACCAATTGGTGCAGAAGAAACATTCAAAGGCGTAGTAGACTTGATCAACTGGCGTGGAATGGTTTGGAACGAGCACGATAAAGGAATGACGTACGAAATCGTTGATATTCCTGCCGATATGGTAGAAGAAGCGCGTGAATGGCGCGAAAAATTATTG
>JBKCFX010000621.1:0-2929 GCA_046303595.1 Bacteroidia bacterium | reverse complement strand
TATACCAGGGACCCAAACCAGCCCGATACTCGTATAACGGTAGTGGGTGTCCCGCAGATTTCGGGGGTTAAAACGATGATGATTGGTATTCGCAATCCGCAGAACGATGAGGATAATCCATGGCCCGACGATGGATCTGTTGCCTGCGCGGAGGTGTGGATGAACGAATTGCGCGTGTCGGATTATTTTGAGGCCGGCGGTTGGGCTGCGAATGCGCGCGTAACAGCAAAGCTTGCCGACTTAGGTACAGTTGCATTGGCCGGAAGTCATTCTACATTCGGATTTGGAAGCATCGAGAAAAAACCAACCGAACGCAGCCGCGACAATGTGAGCTCGTATAGTATTATTTCGAACCTCGAAATGGGAAAGTTCTTCCCTAAACCTTGGAATCTAAGCGTTCCACTTTATTGGGAGTTCGGAGAAATCATGAGCAATCCGCAGTTCAATCCGCTCGATGCCGACGTGCGTTTCAATACAGCGCTCGATTATCAAACCAGCGAAGGAGCGCGCGATTCACTTCGCCAACTGTCGCAAACCTACCAAAAACGCCGCAGTGTAAACTTCACCAATGTGCGTAAAAACCGCGGGCAAGCTAGCAAACTGGCAATGCCTTGGGATATTGAAAATTTTGATTTAACCTATGCCTTTGCTGATAATTTCCAGCGTTCGCCTCAGGTTGAATTCAATTATATGAAAAATTATGATGTTGGGTTGGGTTACACCTATGCGCCAAAGCCAATTTCCATTGAGCCATTTAAGAAGGTGAAACTTTTTGGGAAGTCGAAGTGGTTCGACCTGATTAAGGACATCAACCTCAACCCTGTTCCATCGCGACTCGCATTCCGTTCGGATGTAGCACGCGACTTCAACGAACAAAAGATTCGCAATACTTCGGATGTTGCATTATTAAAAATCGATACGACATACTTCAAGTCGTTTACATGGCAGCGCATTTACGACATTAAACTTCCGTTGACCAAATCGTTGCAGATCGATTTCATGGCTACAAACCAAAGTCGTATCGACGAAGAACCGGGGGCCATCGATACGCAATCGAAGCGCGATTCAGTAGTGCGAAATTTAAGAAAGGGTGGACGAAACACCAATTATCAGCATAACTTCAATGCTTCCTATACACTTCCTTTTTCGAAAATTCCGCTGTTGAGTTTTGCAAGCGGGACCTTGGCTTACGCCTCAACATTTAGTTGGGTTGCGGCTCCATTGGTTGCCGACACAGCGGGGACCGACCAGTTCATTCAAAACCCTTTCGGAAATGTAATTTCCAATTCGGCCAACATTAATTTAAGCGGGCAGGCCAATTTGGTGCAGTTGTATAATAAAGTGCCTTACCTGAAGAAAGTAAATCAGAAAAAACCGGGCGCACAGGATAAGAAGAAACAAAGCAAAGCCAAGGATCCAAAAGATCCGAAAGCGCCAACAGATAAAGCCAAGAAAGACTCGACCAAGAAAAAAGATACCCCATTTGATTTGGTGCTCGAAAATGCAGCTCGCTTCCTGATGATGCTTAAAAATGTATCGCTGAATTATACTGAAACAAACGGAACGGTACTACCGGGATACATCAATTCGAGTAGATCAATTGGGCGCGACTGGAGCGCCAAAACACCTACGACGGGCTTTCTTTTTGGCGATCAGACCGATATCCGCAAATTGATGGTAGAACGCGGAGCACTTACCCGCGATACATCCTTCAACAATGCATTTACGAAAACATTTGCGCGCAATTTAACCTGGAACGCAACGGTTGAGCCGCTTCCGGGCATGCGCATAACGATTAATGCGAACCGGAATTATTCAGAGAATTTCACTACGATTTATAAATACAACGCCAATACAGGCCTATTCGAAGAGCTAAGTACATTAAAAACAGGCAACTTCTCAGTTTCGACGAATACGTGGGGAACGGCGTTTGGTCGACTCGACAACAAATTGCACACTTCGGGAGAATTTGATCGGTTCCTTCAAAACAGGAAGGCAATTGCGTCGCGTTTGAGCACTAATCCAATAGATCCGCTCACGGGCTATCCGGTTGGATACGGCTCAACACAGCAGGACGTATTGTTGTTAACCTTCCTTGCTACCTATACCGGAACCGATCCGAGCTTACAGGAATTGAGTTTATTTCAACGTATTCCGAAGCCAAACTGGCGCATTACATACGATGGATTAACGAAACTGCCTTTCTTCAAGAAGTATTTTAAATCCATTTCGCTTGGCCATGGATTCCGTTCGACCTTTAATGTTGGCTCATTCACAACCAATTTGCTTGCCCTACAGAATCCGAATGCGATCGATCCAACCGGTAATATTATTCCGCAATACAATGTGTTGATGGCCTCTGTGTCGGAGCAGTTCGGCCCCTTGTTTAATGTCGATATGACCTGGAAGAACTCGCTTATCACCAAAATCGAATTCCGTCGCAGCCGCGACCTTTCACTGAGCTTGCAGAACTCGCAGATAACCGATGTAACAGGTCGCGAAATCACCATTGGTACGGGCTACATCATCAAAAATTTCGAGTTGCCATTTAAAATTCAAGGCTCTGGTAAAAAGATTAAAAGCGATTTGAATATCCGCGGAGACGTGTCGGTGCGAACCAATAAAACCGTAGTTCGTCGTGTACCGGTTGAAGGACAAACCTTATTCGACCCAATCCTTTCGGCAGGCCAGCAGAACATTAGCATTAAATTCTCGGCCGATTATGTGATTAATCAAAAGGTAACATTGCGCCTGTTCTTCGATCGTATCATGAACAAACCTTTCATTTCGAACCAGTTCCCGAATTCAAACACCAATTTTGGTATCAGCGTTCGATTTACCCTAAATCAATAGTGAATTAATTTTTCATCACACATCAACCGAATCAGTAAAAATTGGTAGGTTTGAGCCTTAAAATACGCCTATGAAT
>JBKCFX010000620.1:0-1657 GCA_046303595.1 Bacteroidia bacterium | reverse complement strand
CCAATTGGCATCGAAGGTCTGTGCTGATTTTTCTGCAAGAGATCTCCTCGTAAGGTATTTATGCATACCACGGGCATTGCCCGGATTTCCTTTTCCATCTGCATGACGGCTCAATTCATCCTCCCAGCGCTTAATGTATTTCCAGTGTTTGGCTCTCTGTAAATCGGCAGAATCGGCAAAATCATGCAATTGCTTTTGTAACTTCGGCAGACTAATGGAGCCGCTGGTATTATTGTATCTAAACGATTGAGCCGTAGTTAAAAGAAAGCCCGTTGAAAACAAAAGGCTGCATATCAGTTTCTTCATACTATTTTTTCTTTACGCCTTCTTTAAATGGTTTAACCAGTTCTTCAACCTGGCTTAAAATGGCACGTGCCTGATGAATGATTTCTTCGCCTTCGGAGCTTAGTTTCAAAGGATAGCGCTCTCTTCGAAAAATCTGCACACCGAGGCGATCTTCAAGCAATTTAACTTGCTGACTCACTGTACTCTGATCGGCAAAACACACCTCGGCAGCCTTTGAAAAACTACCTGTATCGGCTACCGCAACAGCATATTGAAGTTGACGAAGGGTTACTAGCATAATGAATTCAAATATACACGATACGAACGAATACGCTACCATACAGCATACGGAAATAGATTCGTCCGAATTCATTCCCTCACAAATTAAGCTACCTAATGCAACTGCAGCAGAAAATACTGTCCAAATGATGCTATCTTTGGCACCATAATGCGAATAAGGGTCATTTCATCTTTTCTGTTTCTATTACCTGCACACCTTTTTTTAGCGTGCACTAAAGTTCCCGAAACCGGATTTAATGGAATTATTTTATGGGGCAAGGGGAGTTGTGATGTTATTTTTGAACAGGGCTACGGAAGATCGTACGAAAAGTATGATGGCTCCGTTTATTTTGTGCCCTATTCTGTAGTTCAGAAAACCCCTGTAAAAACTGCAGAAATACTTAAAAAGGATGGAATAAAAATAACGTCGAGCAAAGGAAAGGTAAGCGCTGAACTTAATCCCGGAATTTATGTTTTGATGTTGGAAGATTTTTATTCACCCGAATCAGACAAGGTTATTAAAATCGCAAATGGAGACGTAGTACAAGAAAATGTCTCATTTTGGATATGTGAGTAAGGGCCTAATGAATTTGTTCGCGGTTTAATGCGAACGCTAGTGTTTATTCTCGGGCTCAAACTCAATTATAGGTGAATTGATGCAGAAACGCTTGTAGCTTGGTGGAGGTCCATCGTCGAAAACATGCCCCAAATGCGCATCGCATCGGCCACACAAAACTTCCGAACGAACCATACCGTGAGAGGTATCGAGTTTATAAACAACGCCCGATTTACGAATTGGCTCAAAAAAACTGGGCCAACCGCACGAACTTGAAAATTTAGCATCCGACTTAAAAAGTGGATTTCCGCACGCCGCGCAGTAGTAAGTACCTACAGCTTCGAAATTCCAAAACTTCCCACTAAATGCATATTCTGTTCCCTTCTCACGGGCAATGTAATAAACCGTTGGATCTAAAACATTCTTCCATTCTGCGTCCGACAGGTTAAGTTTCTGCGTATCGGTACGGGAATAATATGGATTTTTTCGGGTTGAAGTCATCGTATTTATCGGTGTAGAAGCGTTGGTTTTGTTATC
>JBKCFX010000619.1:0-1841 GCA_046303595.1 Bacteroidia bacterium | reverse complement strand
GCCTTAACCTGCAATATTGTTCCTCCGGCCGGCTCAACATTTAGCTGGAATTTAGGAGCGGGAACGCTTGTTTCAGGAAGCACAAACTCGGGCGGACCCATTTCCGTTTCGTGGCCTCTTGCCGGCAATCAATCGGTTACGCTAAGCATTACAAGTTCACAGGGTTGCATATCCGAAGATTCCATAAAGGTCATTCACGTAAATCCAATACCCTCCTCACAATTCAGCATTTCGTTGCCTTCTGTCTGTGTAGGTGTGAATACAACACTCATTCAAACAGGTGTAAGCGGCACCAATCCGTCTTTCACCTGGACAGGTTTACCGGGAAGTACGTTCAGTACACCGGCTGGGGTAAACACGCAAGTTAATTTTTCAGCTCCCGGAAATGCAAGCGTATCGCTTCTTGTAGTTGCCGAAGGATGTTCATCGCTTGTAACAACGCAGAACATACAAGTTTTAACAACGCCAACGGCTACCTTCACAGCAGATGCAGGGATTTGTCAGTCGGAAAATGCGCAGGTCGACTATACCGGAACAGGAACCTCAAATGCAATATTCAATTGGTCGTACAGCGGCGGAACGCCTTCGACATCCAGTCCAGGACTTGCACCGTATACTGTCGCCTGGAATACTGCAGGAAGCAAGACAATAACATTAACTGCGACTGAATTCGGATGCACATCGCTCCCATTTACCCAAACGGTAGAGGTGTATCCGGTACCGGTCGCCTCGTTTATAAGCACCTCACCATCTTGCGCGGGGTTAAACGATACCATTACCTACACCGGAAATGCAGGAAGCGGGGCTACATACAACTGGTCTTTCGCAGGCTCTACAACTCCGGTATTAGCCGGACAAGGCCCACATTACGTGGCGTATACCAATCCGGGAACATACACCATTAACCTAGCTGTTTCTGAAAATGGCTGCAATTCGGCACCAAACCAGATTACCATACAGGTAAATCCGATCCCGATTGCCGACTTTACGGTAGAATCTCCGGTTTGTAAAGGCGCTAATTCTGAGATTAGCTATACAGGAACCAGTGCTTCTGCTATGAACTATATTTGGGACTTTGATGACGGAATTGCTTCACCCGGACTGGGAATTGGGCCGCAAAATGTTAACTGGTTAACAGCAGGTATTAAAACGATTCGTTTGCGTGTAATACTGCAAGGATGTTCATCTTCTGAAGTTACCTATCCGGTTGAGGTTCTTGAATTACCTGTAGCAGATGCAGGTATCGACCAAACAGGATGTTCAGGGGGAAGCGTGAATTTGGGCAGTGCGCCAATTGCGGGTTATACATATGAATGGAGCCCCTCGAATGGACTCAGCAATTCGTTTGAGTCACAACCTACCGCCACAGGAGTTAACAATACCAATAGCCCAATAACAATTGCTTATGTGCTAAAAGTTTCTGATGGCCAATGTATTAATCGTGATACGGTAATCTATTCGATACAGGAGCCTATAAATGTATCCTTTGTATCGCCACCCGGGCAGTGTTTTTCGCAGAACAGCTTTTCGTTTGAGGCCTTGGGGAACTTTTCTGCCAATGCAAACTACAGCTGGAATTTTGGGTCGAATGCATCTCTGCCTGGTTCGAATTTGCAGAATCCGGTTGGTATTTCGTTCACCAATACAGGCCAGCAAACCATTAGTGTTCAGGTCGAGGACGAAGGATGCTTAAGCAATACCTACACTTCGGCAGTTTTTGTTTACGAAGAACCCAATGTTAACTTTTCTGTGGCCAGTGCCGATGGTTGCGTGCCTCACAGAGTTTATTTCACCAACCTCAGCAGCAATGGATCGGGCGTAGACTATGTCTGGTATTTTGG
>JBKCFX010000618.1:0-3085 GCA_046303595.1 Bacteroidia bacterium | reverse complement strand
CATGTCCTGATTCAGTTTTTCAGGAATCGCATGGCGGCGATGATCGGCAGCGGTCTGGTTTTTCTTGATTTCATCGGAAATAATGTCCTCTAGTTGAACAATATCTCCCTGCATATCATCCAGATGCGCCTTTTGAATGATTACTTGATTCTGAAAATGTTCCAAATTTGCCAAAACGTCTTTTCCGGTATTCTTTGAAGCGATTTCACTCATGCGTTTTTCCATCACACGAATTTCATCGCGGTAAAAATTTATCAAGTTGAGCCACTCACGGTTTGTGCGGTGCAAATCGGTTATAAGTGCTGTTTTGAACATTGGGATGAATTTTATAAGACAAATTTCATCCAATATCGTTTTACGAAGTATGACCGATGTCAGGCCATAAGGTGATATTAAGCAGCAAGGGCTGTTGTTAAAACCAAATAAAGTCCAAATGCAATAATAACTGCACCCGAAATGCGGTTCACCAGTTGCAGAGTTGTCTCATTCAGAAAGCGCTTTAGCTTCAAGGCTAAATAAACCTTTGCTACATCGATTCCGAAATAGGTTAGCAAGGTGGAAAGAAAATAAAGTCCAACCATGCCTTTGTTTCCAGAATATGCGCTAAATGCAACGGTTGTAGCACCGAACCATATCAACAAAACCGATGGATTCAACACATTCACCAAAAAACCCTTTAATACCTGCCCTACCACGCCTTTGCGTGTAGCACCAGGCAATTCAATATTGGAATTAACATCGGGCGTTCGTGTTTTCTGAAAGAAAGGGAGAAGCCCAAACCCCACCAAGATGAGACCACCTACAATACCAATGATATCGCGGTAATAATCATTGCCCAAGATAATACTGGCACCAAAAAAAGAAATGAAAATGTAGAAGAGATCGCTAAGTAAAACACCCAAATCAAAGAAAAGTGCCTGCCTGATTCCTTTCTGCACTGATGTTTGAATCAACAAGAAAAACACCGGTCCGAATGAAAAACTCAACCATAGTCCGGTTAAAAATCCTGTGAGCAATGCATCTACTGTCATACACGAACCGAACGAAGAAATGCCTGCCAATCGGCCAATTGCTCCTTCTTTAACACACGTGGAAATTTATTCTGTCCGCCTTCCTTGCCATTTTTGCGCATCCAATCGTAGAACAAGGCAACCGGAATGACCTCTAAATTCATTTCCTTCAATGCAGAACGCCTCTCTACCGTATAATCATCATTTAGCGATTTTAATGCATCATCGACGCTTTGTCGAAAGGCTTCGGCTTCAACGGAATCGTCGCATCCAATATACCATTGATGACCAAAACTGCCTTCGTGAATAAAGCCCGAAACACAAAACTCAGGAACCTGAACGCCATGTTTATCTGACGCAATTAAAATTGCTTGATTCATGTTATCGACACTTACATGTTCGCCACAAATGCTCAGGTAGTGTTTGGTACGCCCGGTTATGATAATCTCGCAGCGCTCTAAATCGGTGAAGCGAATCGTATCGCCAATCATATATCGCCATGCACCTGCGCAAGTCGACATCACCAATGCATAATCAACACCGGTCTTCACCTGCTCGATTGTTAATCCTTTAGCCTCTTTCTTTAGGACACCATCGCCATCGAAATGCTGTTCATTAAACGGAATAAACTCATAGAAAATGCCATTGTTCAGAACAAGCTCCATCGCGGTTCGGTCTTTTTCAGCTTGCAGGGCAATAAATCCTTCCGAAGCAAGATAGGTTTCGATGTAATGCAAGGGCTCACGAAACAAGCGCTCAAATCCTTTCTTATAGGGTTCAAAATACACGCCTCCGTGTACGTAAATCTGCAGATTCGGCCAAATATCGTGAATGGTATCTACGTTGTAATGTTTGATGATGCGTTCCATAACGATTTGAATCCAGGCCGGAACACCTACAATGATTCCGATATCCCAGTCTTTCGCTGCAAGAACAATCTCATCGAGCTTCGCTTCCCAATCGCGCTCGCGAGCAATTTTCTTCCCGGGTTTGTAATGCGCTTGAAACCAAAAAGGAATTTGGGAAGCATTAATGCCGCTCAAATCGCCTTCATAATAACTGCTGCGCTTTTGTAGATCGGTGGACCCGCCCAACATAAATATACCCTTTTCGAAAAGTTCGGGCGGCAAATCATAATACGCAAGCGATAATATCTGGCGCACCGATGTTCTCCGAATACTGCGAATCATTGCTTGCGTTACCGGGATTTTCTTGCTTGGTGCGCCCGATGTTCCTGAGCTCAGCGCGAAATACATGACTTTACCCGGCCAAGTGATGTTTTCTTCACCATCGAGCAAACGATGTCACCAATCGCGGTAAATAGAATTGTAATCGAAAATCGGAACTTGCTGCTGAAAAAATTCGATTGGATTCCCTGAAAGCAGCATTTCATCGAAACGATAGTACTTACCAAACTCGGTGTTTTGCGCTTTACGCAACAGTTTCAAAAAGGTCTTCTCCTGTTTCTTGAGCGGGGTTTGCCTTCTACGCACCCTTTTCAACGTTTTTTGGAGAGTAATTGCACGTTTTATTGCCTTTCCAATCAATGCCATAGTACTCTGTTTACCCCATACGAAGCATGATGAGCTCTTTTTCGGTTAAAAATCTGAATTTACCGCGCGGCAAATTCTTTTTGGTCAAGCCTGCTAAACCTGTTCGGTCAAGTTTCACAACTTCATAGCCTAGATGTTCGAATATGCGGCGTACAATTCGGTTTTTACCCGAATGGAGCACGACTCCTACCTCTTCTTTATTGTCTTGTGATGCCCAGGCAACCTCGTCAACCTCTGCCCTTCCATCTTCCAAATCGAGGCCTTCAGCAATTTTCTTCAAATCGACCGCTTTCAGGTTTTTATTCAATGTAACATGGTATACTTTGCGCATCTCGTGAGAAGGATGCATCAAACGCTTAGCCAGCTCGCCGTCGTTAGTCATGAGCAATAAACCGGTTGTAGCCCTGTCGAGTCGACCTACCGGATACAAACGTTCCCTGCAGGCATCTTTCACGAGTTCCATAACAGTTTTGCGCCCTTCAGGGTCGTTGGATGTTGTGATGTAATCTTTCGGTTTATTGA
>JBKCFX010000617.1:0-2195 GCA_046303595.1 Bacteroidia bacterium | reverse complement strand
GCGCAAGAAGATGTGGCTATGAACACAGAAAAACTCATAAAAAAATCGACCCAATTAAACGTATCATGATTCCGCGTATCTTTATTTGCCAGTTAAACGAATCATCATTCATGTATCTTTAAATTCCCACTTTAGGAAATGATAAAAAGGGGTGTTCTGTTACTGTTTAGTATTCTTCTGTGTGATATAGCTCATGCGCAAGAAAAGAAAAAGGAACGATTAACGGATAAAATTTTTGGGAAGAATTTGCGGTTCATTGGAAATCCCATTATTCAGAACAGCCCCGAGACGGGCATAAAGATTGGACTTGCCGGCAACTATTTCTTTAAAACAGGCAGCGATTCGCTCACACGGTCCTCAAATGTGTATCTGCAAATTGCCTACACAACAAAACAGCAGTTTATTTTGGAGCCCATTTGGAATGTATTTACGCCCAACGAAAAATTTATTTTAAGGGGCCGCGCAGGTTACCTGAATTTTACCGACCAGTATTGGGGAATTGGTCCGCTAACGGAAGCTTCTGCCAAAGCCAATTTAAGTTATCGACGCGTTTACGTTCAGTCGAAAGTGTTGCGAAAATTAAAAGGCAATTGGTTTGCCGGTGCACAATTTCGCTATAGTACGATTTATCGGCTAAACTGGACAAATACCAACACCCCCGATGTGGAAGGCAGCAGTGGCAGCACGGTTTTTGGCATCGGGCCAAATGTGCAAGCCGATTTTCGCGATAATCCGTTCTCGCCTCAAAAAGGCTGGTATGCCGACCTATATTACGCGCGATTCGGTTCCTGGGCCGGAGGTACGCATACGTTTGATGAGATACAGGCCGATTTTAGGTACTATTTACCACTTCAAAAACCTTTTCAGGTACTTGCTTTTCAGGTTTTTGGGAATTTTTCGTATGGTAAGGTGCCCTTTAGGGAATTGCCGCGACTGGGCAGTTCATTCTTGATGCGTGGGTATTTTGAAGGTCGTTTCAGAGATCATAATTACGTGGCAGCCCAGATGGAATGGAGGCAACCGGTATACAGATGGCTTCATGCTTCGGCTTTTTTAGCTGTAGGGGAAGTGGCTCCTGAAATACGTTTGTTCAATGCACAACGTATTAAATCCACTGCCGGAATGGGTGTGCGAATTTTACTTAATAAAAAAGAATCGGTATTTGCTCGCTTTGATCTTGCCTTTAATAACGAAGGAGGCAGCGGTTTTTACATACGTATAAATGATGCGTTCTAGCTCAACAAAATCAATTTAGCTAATTTATCCTCTTTCCCGTTCGCGTCGGGTTTGTTGCTTAAGTGGATTTTCTGCCGATTCAAGGTATTGTTCTCGGTTTCTGAAAACGTCAATTGCGGTGTAAACTGCCTCTCGGAACGATGATGGGTCTGCTATATTTTTCCCGGCGATGTCGTATCCTGTTCCATGGTCGGGCGATGTGCGTATTACGGGTAATCCTGCAGTAAAGTTAACCCCATGGTGAAATGCGATCGATTTGAACGGAATCAGTCCTTGGTCGTGATACATAGCTAGAACTCCGTCGTATGCTTTCCACGCGCCGCTTCCAAAAAAACCATCTGCTGCAAATGGTCCGAATACATACATGTTTTCCTGTTGCGCTTTTTTCAGGGCAGGAATGATAATCTGTTCTTCTTCTTTCCCGATTACACCGCCATCCCCGGCATGCGGATTAAGTCCTAACACAGCAATCTTTGGCCCGCGAATTCCAAAATCTTGCAAAAGGCTCTGCGTCATCACGCGAAGTCTGCTCACAATAAGATCGGCCGAAAGTTTTGAGGAGACATCCTGAATCGGAACATGTCCGGTTACGGTACCCACACGCAAATTTTCATGCACAAGCATCATCAGGTAATCGCTTTTTCCTGTCTTTGATGCAAAGTATTCGGTATGTCCCGGAAAATTGAATTCAGGTCCCTGCACATTTTGCTTGTTGATGGGCGCGGTAACAACGACATCGATTATGCCCGCTTCGAGGTCATGCATAGCACGTTGAATCGATTTTACAGCCCAAGAACCTGCCGCCGGTGTGCTTTTTCCGGTATCCAGTCCCACATCAAGATCCGAAAGATTTACAAAATTACAGTGGTGCTTAACTGCCTTGGATGCATCCGGAATACCGTAGAAATTGAAATCCTGAATTCCCAACATCTTGCGGTAATGCGATGCAACTTTATGGA
>JBKCFX010000616.1:0-4298 GCA_046303595.1 Bacteroidia bacterium | reverse complement strand
CTGCGGCTTGCCAATGAGCTGAGAAGAAATACTGTGCTCGCGGTTTACCTCTTTCGAAATACCAAAGTCGATGATCTTGGCCACCGGTTGTGCACCCGTATCATCGACCAAAATGTTGGAAGGTGAAATATCGCGGTGGATGATGCCGTTTTTGTGAAGATAACGCAGCCCTTTGATCACATCTTTTAACACTTTATCGCGGTGCTGCGGATGCTTTTGCAGGTATTTGTCGATGGGCCCACCGGGGATGTATTCCATGATTATTACATCATGCAATTCGATTTCCTCATCTACTTTTGTAGACTTTTGATCTAAATTGAAATACCGACAAAGGTTGTCATGACTTAAGCGTTTTGTTCGCATTATTTCGGCCCTTAGGTCATAGCGTTCGTCTGTGCTCGTGGTTAGGAGTTTTATGGCTACAAAGGTCTTTTCAAAATTATCATAGGCTTTGTAAACTGTGCCAAAGCCGCCGCCTCCGAGTGTATCGGTTTTGCGGTTGTAGGTGTAGCGCTGGTCGAAGTTCATAAACGGTATTTTATTTTCTAAACATATTAACGTAAGGTGCAGGGGTGATGGATTAAATTTTGGGCATTAACTTGCCAAGAAAAGGCTTGCATATACTATTTAGGTGGAAAATAATGCAGCTAAGACGCGAAGCAGGCAAAACGTTTATCGTATTTTATGTAACGCAAAAATGGTTAAGGAGAACAAAAGCGCCAAGAAAATCCCCAAAGCGATATATGCGCCATGTAATCCCCTCAAAAAACCGGGCACTAATTTATCTTCATTCGCAGAGGTAATGTTGCTGTTGGTTTGTTTAGGATAAAACTGCACCACATCAAGGGCTGAAACCTGTATGTATTTCGGAGGCTTAGCTCGATATGCAGTAGGAATTGTTTTGGTACTGTTTGCATCAGCTGTAGGTGCTTTTATCCAAATGCGTCGGTTTTTGTCAGATTCATGGATTTCAGTCATTCCCTGCATACCCCATCGGCTAATGGCAGCAAACGAGAACGATTCTTTAACCGGAGCATCGATTCGGATAAATAATCCGCCGTATAAAATTTGAAAGATCAAAACACTTAGCAGTGCGTAGGCCGCTTGCGATGTGTTCTTGCTTAGTGCAGAAATAAATAACCCTAAAACGCTTGCAACTATGCTCAATGACCAAAGAAGCAATACGTTGTCAAGGGGCCGGTTTAGTGCTACCTCAGCAGGCTCATCCATAAAAATAAGAATGGCTGAAAAATAAATCAGAATTACTTGCAAAAGATTTATTAAGCCGATGAAAAAGAGCTTAGAGCATAAGTAAGTGCCTGCGCCAAGGTTAATTTTACGTTCACGGACGAAACTCTTCCTGTCGTAAATAAGCTCTTCAATGCCATTAAAAAGACCAATGAAAATTGACAAAATAGTCATCATAAACAATGCTTCAATGGTAAATTGTTTCAACGAAAGCCAAGTCAAAACCGGCAGTAAAAAACTTACTATAAAATTAACGGTCATTCCCTTATTTATCTTGGCGATACAATACCGTTCGAATTGCCAATAGAGCAGTTTAATGCGGTTTGTCGCAGGTGTCGAAATTTGCTTTTCGGTGTTTAGAAATACATCGGGAATTAGGGGTTTGGGATCGTTTTTAAACAACCTGTTTTCATAGGAAACATCAATTGAATTGTATTTGGCATATACATCAGAAATACTATTGCAATTGTTTTGCAAAACAAGATCCTTTGGTGATCCATCAAAAACCAGATAGCCACCTTTACCAAGAAATAAAACCCTGTCGACATATTGCAGATCCTCGGGTTTGTGCGTAACCATAATTATTGTTCGGTTTTCGGCCAGTAATTTTAGGTTACTCAGAAATCCGCCAATCGTTTCCGGATCTAAGGGTGAAGTTGGTTCATCGAGCAACAACAACTGCGGTTCGCTTAACATTTCAATGGCTATGGCAACACGTTTTTTTTGTCCGCCCGATAAATCTTTAACCCGTTTTAACAAAATGCCATGATCAAGATTCAGGATAGTGAATAAATAATCCATCCGATCAAGAATGGCATCTATATTCGAGTTATCTCCCAATCGAATCTTTGCTGCGTATTTAATACTTTCAACCACGGTTAAATCATCAATCAACCAGTCGTCGTACTGTTGGCAAAACCCAATGGTATGTTTGAGCCTATTGTATTGAGCATTGTTCCGAATGTCATAGCCGAAAATCTTTATTTCACCCTGATCTGCTTCGATGTAGCGGTTCAACAATTTCAACAATGTCGATTTACCACAGCCCGATGGACCCATCAATGCGATAAACTCATTTTTATAGGCTTTGAAATTAATGTGGTGTATGCCCATGGCAATGTTATCTGCCTGGGGAAACAATTTTGTTAGACTATTAACTTCAAGCGATTTTTCACTGTGATCTATGCTTCGTTGTAACGTTAGTTCTGCGGGACCAATGAAAATCTTATCGTTGAATGCTATTTCGGTAATTGAGTTAATTTTATCATTGTTGATATATGTACCATTGGTAGAATTCAGGTCTTCGATAAAGTACCGGCCATCCCGACGAAATACCCTGGCGTGATTTCGGGATACCATGGGTTGATTTATTTGAATGTCTGAACTTTCAGACCGCCCGATATATATCTCGTCCTTCAGAGAGAGTTCTGATTCGATGTTTTTTCTCAACGACATGCTTTACGTATAGCTGTAAAATTTTAAAGGCCTGACAAATTTATTCAGTTACCAAAAATGAGAAAAAATAGCATATAACCATTCAGAATCTCGAGGTCAAATTACTGTTTCAATGCAAATTGCCCCATGATTTTTTACACAAATTTTTAACATGAACAATAAGAAGAAACGTTTTATGTTTGTGTTAAAAAATTATTTTATGAATCCATTTTGGTTTGCCGATAAAGTATATGATGGCGGCTCCGCTCTAAATCAAACAGGAAATTATGAAACATTCACCGACGCCGAGGGAACCGTTTGGGTAGAAATCCCAATCGACTTAAAAGGTATTGCCACAAGGTCGCATTTAGATGCAAAAACCGGCGTAACTACAATATCCGAAAACGGTTATTTTGGGAGGGCCTTTGTTGATGAACAAACCGGACGCGTGGTAATTGCTCATCGAGGCACCGATGAGTTAATAGACTGGGCCGATCCTAATATTAAGTTAGGTCTTCAAAACGTTGGTCTTACATTGAATTCTGATCAATTCGACAGTGCAGATAAATTTACAGATGCAGTAAGAGAATTTACACAGACGAATTATCCAGGCATCGATTTTTCATACACACATACTGGTCATTCTTTAGGTGGTGCTATCGCTCAAATGCAGCATGCACGTCAAATTGCAGCGGATGGGCACGCTTCAAATTCTTCTGCTTATTCTTACGATGGCCCCGGGGTTTCATCGTTTATCAAAGATCGTTTTGGAGAGGATGTACTCTTTGAGGCTAGAAATAACAGCGTGGCAATTTTATCACCAGCCAATTTAATCAATTCTGTTGATGAACATTCCGAGGGGACAGTTATACGAATCAACGATCCCGATAACCATAAGCCACCAGCCAATAGTGATGATCAGGTAGCGCAAAATAATGAAATCCCTATTCATGATTATATGGATAGAAAAATGATTGGGATGATGAATTTTGCAGCAAAAACTGATTATGTAGTAGGCTTAGATGGTCATACACGGAGCTATATTTCTAAATTTTTAAGCGAGGATGGACTTCCTAGACCGGAGGTATCAATTGCCGAAAAAACAGATGATCCTTTCTTCGTTTTGCCCGATAATGAGAGTGTTTTTGGCAATAAATATACTTTTGGGGCGCCTGAGGAACCCGTTGAAACAGATTCAAATAGATTTAACCTCAGTAACACCTCGCTAAAATCTGATTTTGAAGCAGTTGATACGCCTGTTGAACCTGCAACAAACGAGCCGTTTAAAGTACTCTCTGACGATGAACTTGGTGCGCTTGAGCCCATGCAGCAGGCTAAATACCTGGTAGAACTGCAACAGGAAGTAATTAATGGCAATGAAGCCATAATAAATGAGATTAATGCTGTTGGTGCTACAGAACAACCGCAAGCAGTTGATACGCCTGTTGAGCCTTCAACACAAGAGTCTTTTAAGGTGCTATCTGATGATGAACTTGGTGCACTTGAGCCCATGCAGCAGGCTAAATACCTGGTAGAACTGCAACAGGAAGTAATTAATGGCAATGAAGCCATAATAAATGAGATTAATACTGGTGTTGCTACAGAACAACTGCAAG
>JBKCFX010000615.1:0-1202 GCA_046303595.1 Bacteroidia bacterium | reverse complement strand
CTCGCACACATTACCGGCCATGTTATAAAGACCGTAATCGTTGGGCCAGTATGAATTTACTTCACCTGTAATATCAGCATTATCATTTAGTTTTCCAGCAGTACCCATGTTATCGCCTCGTCCACGCTTGTAGTTGGCCATCATTTCGCCTTTCCATTCATCTTCGGGGTTACGCATGATGTGACCGTTCCAAGGATACATGCGGCGTTCTGTAATAAGTTCCTCATCGGTATTTCCAATAAGACCAAGTGCAGCAAATTCCCATTCGGCTTCGGTTGGGAGGCGATAGCGCGGAAGAAGAATACCATCTTCCATTTTAACTTTACGAGTCGCACCTTCGCCCTTTGAAGGGTCAAGGTCTTCGATGTCGTTCTTAACCAATCCTTCGTACTGACCTGCAAGGTAAGCATCGGTATTGAAATGGTTATCGGCTACCTGACCAACCGCATCCATTTTCTGAATTCCTTCACGAATGAGGATGAATTCGTTTACGCGGTCTGTTCTCCATGCACAATAGTCGTTTGCCTGCAACCAACTTACACCAACCACAGGATAGTTCTTGTAAGCGGGATGGCGGAAATAATACTCCACATACGGCTCGTTGTAAGCGAGTTTATCGCGCCAAACCAGCGTATCGGGAGTGGCTTTCAGCGCCACATCGGGGAAGTCGACATCATAGGTGCGCTTCAACCAGTAAAGATAATCGCGGTAAAACTGATTCGTAATTTCGGTTTGATCCATATAAAAGGAAGAAACCGTAACGCGACGAGGGGTATTGTCCCATTCGTATTGAATTTCTTGTTCTGTGCGGCCCATTGTAAACGTACCACCTTCTATTAGTACCAAACCGGGACCAGTTTCCTGTTCGGTATAATCGACATTGAGATACCCCCCGTTTTTGGGATCGTTGTAAGCCCAGCCGGTTGCACCGGAGCCTTCTTTTTCGCATGACTGCATGGTTAAAAGCGCTGAAGCACCTGCAACTGCAGTAAAAATTCGCATGTTTTTCGACAACATCATGAATTTATTTTGGTGAAAAGATTTCAAATGTAGTAAGTAAACTAAAACGAAGGACAATTTATTGTTCTAAAGCGTTTCTTTTTGGGTTTACACTCGAGCTGCATGGCAAAAGAAATTTCGTGCGCCCCTGCAGTTGCGTTGGTCAAAGGAGAAATGGTAATATCGTAGCTATAACCCAATTT
>JBKCFX010000614.1:0-3998 GCA_046303595.1 Bacteroidia bacterium | reverse complement strand
CCATTTTCACTTAAAAGAAATTCACTCCAATTACCATCGTGCCCAGACGCTGTATTCCCTCGAACTTTCCAATTTCCCAAGCAGGCTTGGCGATATATTTCGGTTGAGTCGATTTCATCAACAATACTAGCATTTATTTGTACTGTTGTTAACTGTATTCCTGCAGGTTTATAATATACCTTAAGCTTTTGAGCGCCACTTTGGCCTAATCGCCATTTTACACCGGCGCTCCCATCTACATAATTTGGAGTCTCATAAATGGTATTGATAATCTTTACAGGAGATTCACTATCGTTAGGCCAGGGTCCATAATTTTGTAAGGTTCCGCCACCTTGAATCACTTCAAATGTAACATCACAGTCTCTGGCCGGACGCCCCGATGAACCCACTAAGGTAACATTGCAGGTATTGTGGAGAAATGAATTGGCCAAACCTTGTTGATTATTGCTCCCACTCATGATGCTAAGCTGCGGTGCTTCAATAATGCCCTGGTAATTTAAATTCTGTAAACCATTAATATACATAGGAATCCACTCGCCGTAATATTTAAATTTAACATTAAATGAAGCCACATTGGGTGCAATTGCATTTTTCTTAAAGTGCCACAATAGGTCTATTGGATTCGTGTCAAACTCAACATTATTAAAAAATGTTTCGCTTCCAAGACTTTGATTCGGGATGTGACTAAATGCTAACCTCTGCGTGTTATAAGCATTGCCAGAACACGTAAATCCTTCAAAGTTGGTTAGGGGCATGTAATCGTTTTCCAATAAAATAGAACCATTATCGGTCGTTGCATAAACGGCGGTTTCTTCGATTTTAAAATACGGTTTTTCATTCGCATCGTTGTATGCCAAACTTCCAGGCACACCATAAAATGGTTGATTGGCATTACTCAACACTTTCAACTTCCCCTTCCATTCAAGCCCCACTTTAGTACAAGTGTATTTAACTTGAGATTTCTTCGTATGCGTATCGTAAAGGAATTGTGCCATCCATCCAATATCAATAAACTGCCCAAGTGAGGAAACTTTATTTACTATTTTTTTAAATAACGAATTAGATGCCGGAGGATCGCATTGCTCAATTGCTCCGAAAAGACTCGAAACAAATTGAGTAAGTGCTAACGTCGCATCAAGAGGACTGAGCGTAACGATTGGTTTTAGCGACAATTCATACTCATTTTTAATAAACTCTAGAACACTGTAGCTGCATGCCAATACAGAGCCTGCCTCTTTAATCAATTTTGGAAAAACCAACGAGGCTGATGCAAGGGAAGCGATAAACGAAAAATCGTTATACGCTTCGGCATAATCATCCTCGGGCTTTACATTGAGTCCATTTCCGTTAGTAAGGCGAACCGTTAGCTCATCAAATAAAATAAAGGAATTTAAATCGGCAGCAGTAATTTTTTCATTCGTACGAGCTTGATAGGCTTCGAAAAGGGCTGCAGTAGATGGATTTGTTAATAATAGATTTCCAATAAAATTGAATGCATTATTTTCAAAAACTGATTGACCATCGCCTAAAAATAAAATAGGGTTCGTTACAGGCATGTTATCGTGATCGTATAGCCGCGCAAAATAGGCCGTATTGATGCCGCAATGGTTAAAGCTTAGGTGATTTGGAAAAATCTCGATGGAAGGGGCATCGGGCACTAAACAGGCATCGAATAAGGTTGGAAAAAGGCCTGAAACAA
Organism: Bacteroidia bacterium; assembly: GCA_046303595.1. GTDB lineage: Bacteria > Bacteroidota > Bacteroidia > M30B66 > M30B66 > CAMCXT01. Next base: position 2,299 of record JBKCFX010000614.1, on the reverse strand, counting down.
CCTCTTCACCAACGGCACGCACAAGCTGCCAAAGGTTTGCATCTTCGTAATTGATGTATCCTGCAGAATTTAACTGGGCATCGATCGCTGCAACCACCGAAGGAAATAGTGCACTTTGTTGAATGTAACTTGTAACCTGATTGGGATACACTCGGGCTGCATTGGTAATGTCCTGGAGCGTTAACACCATGGCCAAAGCCGAATTTTCGGAGCTCACTACAAAATTGGCCTGTTCATCGTAAACTACTGTCATTCCCAGCAATTGCTGATTAACCGGTTGCGAGGGCCTTGAGGCAACCACCACATCGAAGCCCATGCTATACGAATAGTCAATGGTAAAAGGTCCATTGGCGTTAACATTTATACTGTCTATAGAGGAAGAAATTAAGACACCATCATTTAACGCAGATAAAGGCAGTTGCAAATTGCCATTACCTGTTTGCGCCGAATCAAACACCGTGCAAGTATACACCGGTGTAAAAACGGTGCAGCCTTGTTGATTTACCGCAGTAGCATACAGTTCAAAATTGGCTCCCGGATTTATAATTTGCTGGAGCAATGTGTTGGTAGTGGCTACAATCGCACCGTTTACGAAATAGGTGATTTCACTTAAACTATCTGGGCTCTCGTACCAAAAAACCGGATCGGCATCGTTGGGTATACTATTATCACTAAAAAAACTTCGGATCGCAAATGAATCGGCCGAAGCACGAATTTCTTTGGTTTCCGAAAAATAACTGCAGTCATCGGCAGTATGGCTTAAACGGTAAAGCCCGCTATTGCTGTCGTTTAGTGTAAAGGAGAATGTTGACTGATCGGAAAGGGCATTCCAGGTAACTCCATCGCTGGAATACTCCCATAAAGGTGTTCCCCAGTAATTTGCACCTGCCTCGAGGTTAACTTGCTCGCCAGCACATAAATAGGTGGTTTGCGCGCTTAGGCTGTTTGTAAAAAGAAGCGCGAAAAATAAGGCGATTAATGTGTAGCGGTTTTGCATAATTTCTTGAATTGCTGGGTTCCATTAACATAAGTTGCACAAACGAGGTAAATGCCTTCGGGAAGATGGCTTGTTTCGATGCGAATATTTTGCGATGCATTTAGGTTTTGCGAAACAATTAATGATTGCCCTGTAATGCTGCAGAGCGAAACGTTGAGCAGCGGTTGTGAGGCATCGAGTTGGATGAAATCAAAAAACGGATTGGGATTGATGCTTAGATTGTTTGAACTAGTGTTATAATTCGGCAATGAAGCGATAACATCAACCACAACCTGCGCTTGTTTTAAACATTCACCTGCACTGTCGGATACCGAAAGGGTAAAGGTAGTTGACGAGGTAAAGCCCGAAGCTGTAGGGTTGGCAATGCTGGCATCGTTGAGGTATTCTGCATTTTCCCAAGCATATAGGTAATTTCCATACCCACCGCTGGCTGTGGGATTACCGCCAAGTTGAATTGACGCACCTTCAATTAACTGCAAACTTCCACCTGCATCAACAAGCAATGGACTTTGTGGTTGGTTAACATGAAATAAAAGAGTGGTTTGGGCAAACATCGTTTTATGCTGCAACAGAATGAGGAATGCGGCAATCAAAATTGTAAATCGATTATTTTTTTTCATCTCAAATCTGAAAGTTTAATTGAATAAGAAAAGTGTTGCTGTTCCGCAATATTATGTAATTTGATAATAAATGTCATCGCTCAATAATCCTAAAAAACTCCCGATCAAAAACACCGAAATAGGTTTGTGCATCGAAGTCTTCGTAATAAGGAATAAACTTCCGCATATTCTTTTTAGCATCTTCGCTGTAAGCTCTTAAATACCGCATCTTGCCATCGGCATAGGCCGAAATATTCACCTGAACATCCGGCTCCGGAATGCCGGCTATTTTATACACTTCTCGACCAACAAGATAGGGACTCGGGTATCCCCATTTTTCCATCAACGGAGTAAGGTACTTCACGATGATTTCTTCTTCCATGTGATTCGTCGTTACACCTTGATAAATGCGCTGAATCGGAATTTTATTTTCTTTGAACAAATCCACAAGTATTTGGCAGATAAACACATGTTCGGGATTTCCATACCCGCCCATTTCATTGTCCATTGAGAAGATAACAGCAGGTTTAAATGCATTGATTTTCTTTTCCAATACCGATTTCACTTTCTCGGTCTTGAAAACCTCCGCAAAATGTTCTCTTGGAATGGGCAAATAAGGCAAACGTGTGCTATCGTATGGATTCACATTTCGATACTGTCCATCTTCCAAAATGAGCTTGTTTCCCTTGCAAATGACTTCTGC
>JBKCFX010000613.1:0-6959 GCA_046303595.1 Bacteroidia bacterium | reverse complement strand
AAGCAGGAGTGGGCAAAGCCGCGTATCGATTCTTCGGTATTGTACATGGCAAGTGCTACGCCATCGCCTTTAAAATTATATACTTCGTGCTCGATTACCTGACCATCTTCTCCTTCGAATTTAATCGTCAATTTTCCTTTCCCTTTTGTAATAAAATCGGTTGCACGGTATTGATCACCAAAGGCATGTCGTCCGATGCAAATTGGGGCGGTCCAGTTAGAAACCAAGCGCGGCACATTTTTGCAAACAATTGGCTCACGAAACACGGTTCCGTCAAGTATGTTGCGTATTGTGCCATTTGGACTTTTCCACATCTGCTTCAATCCAAATTCTTTAACACGCGCTTCATCGGGCGTAATGGTGGCACATTTTATCCCAACGTTATACAGCTTTATGGCCTCGGCTGCTTCAACCGTTACCATGTCGTTTGTTGCATCGCGATGCTCCATTCCCAAATCGAAATATTTAATATCCAATTCCAAGTAGGGAAGGATAAGTTTTTCTTTTATAAACGACCAGATTATACGGGTCATTTCGTCTCCGTCTAATTCAACAACCGGATTCGCAACATTGATTTTATTCATGGTATACTGAGTGAATTTTACAAACGGGGGCAAAGGACGAAAACTGAGGTGAATTGAACAAGTTTTTAGCCATATTTATTAATAAATAGTATTAAAATATTTTATGAAAATTTTATTAGAGCCAATGTGTAAGGTTTTCGGTTAAGTCTTTTGAAAAACTGAAACTGTATTTTCCACTTAGCGAATAAGGGTTAACATTTTAAGGATTCTAAGATGGTATATTGGTATACTCGATTTTTGGATGTGTTGTTCATCCGTTCTGCCAAACACGCAATCGCAGAAGATAATTTATCAGACCGCCAACGGTTTAACCTCTTCCGTACGCTTTCTTTAACCACCTTTTTAATTTCATTGGCAATTACCTTTCAGGTAATAACTTTCGATTATACAGCGGGTGCATTCGGATTGGTCTTATGTTTTCTTACGGCTACACTTGCGATGAATTACTTTCTTTTAAATGCGCACAAAAACTACAATGTAGCTTATCGTATTTCGCTCTTTAGCAGTTTTGCAGTTTTACATTTCGTAACATACTACTCTGGTGGCATTCGAAACTCGGGCATGATGTATACGGGCGGACTCATTCTGGCCAGCTTTATGCTTCTGGGGAATAAGGAGGGGAAACTTATCTCCGGATTGAGTGTCGTCAACCTAATTTTCTTCTTCATCTACTCATCTACTTTTGGGCGCGATGTAAGAAATATTGTTGATTCAGATCAAACGGGGTTCATGCTAAATCTCGATTACTTTGTTACCTATTCAACAGCAACGCTTTTGATTTATAGTTTATCGAACAACCTGCTGAGTTCTAAAAATATCGTAATCAGCAAGGTAATGGAGTCGAAAATAGAACTCGAGAAGAAAAACGAAGAATTGAAGAAATTATCGCTAGTGGCATCGAAATCAGACAATGCGATTCTAATTACGGGTTCTGGCGGAAATATCGAGTGGGTAAACGATGGTTTCATTAAAACAACCGGCTTTTTAATAGAAGAGGTAAACAACAGACCTCCATCGGATGTATTGAAGCATGTGCAGAGTTCGGAACAGGAATACGCTGAATTGATGGATAAGCTAATGTTGAAACAGAGTTATTCGGGCGAAATTCAGTTTTACCATAAAAACGGACAAACCATCTGGCTTCAGCTCAATGTAACACCGGTGGCCGATGAATTTGACCATAGCGAGCGAATTGTTTACGTATGTTCTGATATTACCGATAAAAAGCACCAGGAGGCAAAACTTGCTGAATATTACCGCTATCTGGAAAAGGCGAATAAAGAGTTGGATAAATTCGCTTATGTAGTTTCGCACGACCTCAAAGCACCATTGAGGGCAATTGCTAATTTATCGACATGGATTGAAGAAGACATCCATGATACATTGAATTCGGATACGCGGGAGCATTTTAATATGTTGAAGGGAAGGGTTAATAGGATGGAAGGTTTGATTAATGGAATACTTGATTACTCGCGCGCAGACCGGATCAAAAGTCCAAATTCTACCGTCGATACTGCAGAAATCATCCATGAGGTGCTTGATTTACTATTGGTTAATAATGATAAATCGGTAGATGTGTGCGACAACTTGCCCATCATTGAGACAGAGCGAATGAAATTCCAGCAGGTAGTGTCTAATTTGGTTAGTAATGCGTTTAAACACAACGAGAAAGAAAATGCCGCATTGAAAATACGCTATCAGGAGTGCGAAGAATTTCATGTTTTCTCTTTTCAAGACAACGGACCTGGCATAGAGTCGCAATACTTTGAAAAGATTTTCGTCATATTTCAAACATTAAAGGCAAGAGATGCATTCGAAAGTACGGGTGTTGGACTGGCTATCGTGAAAAAAATAATGGATGAAATGGGCGGTAAAATACTTGTGGAATCCACACCGGGCGAGTTTTCCCGCTTTGATGTTTACTGGCCCAAAGAAACAACAGAACGGTATAAGCCATTCCAAATTAGCTTGCAACAGGGCGTAAATTATACCAGTGTACAACAGCAGAATCTTCAACAAAAAAATATCGCATGATGCCTGAGACCGAAAATGCATACCTACGCGCTCTTTTTCAAGCAACAAAGCAAAACGATTGTATTGATGAATCTGATCTCCAAAAAATAGAGCTGATATCAAAACATCTTTTAGAATTGCAGGAAGAGCTCGCAAAATTCGACAACATTAGGTGTGACTCTGGTAGGTATTTTGGCAATTTGTGATAGTTGGGACTGAATGGTACGCGTGCATGCTGAAGCACATTATTTTCTTTGAATTACTTTATTTTGCTTCTTTTCTGAAGAAAAGATTGGCTCTTCAACTTCCATTGACCTTTGTAGGTTCAACTAAATTGACGTCTTATAACATAACAGGCCAATAGCTTTAAACTCAGAATTGGCATTAGACAATTTTTCTAACGAAGCCATTCGAAATAATTGACCACAATAAACCGGCCTTTGAATTCAGTCCAAGGCTGGCCCGCTTTATTTTCCTTTAGCCGGCGCGCATTTATTCTACATGCCAACATCCAAATCCTAATGACAATTTTGGGACAAAGTTTTCTAAATTTGTTCAAATCTAGAGTATCTGTCATGACATCAACTGCCATAAAAAAACAAGTAGAAGATTGTCTTCCCATGCTATCGCCGAAACAGCAAGCGCTGGTGCTTGATATGATAAAGAGTCTGTTGAATCTTGACAATGGTAGTAAGCGAATAAGTGTTAAGCAGTACAACAAGGAACTTGATGAAGCTGTAAATCGAATTGAAAAGAGTAATTCAATTTCTCATAAAGACGCGCTCAAAGAAATTGCAAAATGGTAAAAACCAATTCGCTAAGAGTTGTTTGGGATGTTGAAGCCCTGTGAAACGAAGTAAAGTAAAGCCCACGCCTTTGCGTGAGCGTTTCACTGAACCTCCCGTTTCACTTGAATATTCGACCTTTCAATGACGGCAGTTTAGCAAACGCTAATATTTATATTGATGTTTTGCTTTTAAATCATTCGTTTCGGTTTACAGGCTTCGAAATTATTGAAAATTTAGCTCGGTTGGTAAGCGGTTAAAAATAAGTTCATTAGCAAACGTGCAGGCTGTTGGCTCAGCCATTACAAATCCTACTCTGTGCTTATCTGTGTAATCTGTGGTGCAATATTTTTAACCACAGATGGACACAGATTTTCACGGATTTTTAAAATCTACTCTGTGCTTATCTGTGAAATCTATGGTGCTTTGTATTAAACACAGATGGACACAGATTTTCACGGAGTTTTAAAACCTACTCTGTGCTTTTCTGTGTAATCTGTGGTGCCTTGAATTAACCACAGATGGACACAGATTTTCACGGAGCTTTAAAATCTACTCTGTGCTTATCTGTGTAATCTGTGGTGCGTTTTTTTAACCACGGATTAACACAGATTAACACAGATTTTATAAAAGCAATCTGTGCTTATCTGAGTAATCTGTGGTGCGTTTTTTTATGCTAGATTATCAAAATCAATCTGTGCTTATCTGTGTAATCTGTGGTGCAATATTTTTAACCACAGATGGACACAGATTTTCACGGAGTTTTAAAACCTACTCTGTGCTTATCTGTGAAATCTATGGTGCTTTGTATTAAACACAGATGGACACAGATTTTCGCGGAGTTTTAAAATCTACTCTGTGCTTATCTGTGAAATCTATGGTGCTTTGTATTAAACACAGATGGACATAGATTTTCGCGGATTTTTAAAATCTGATCTTTACATTTCTGAGTTACTTGAGGCAGAAAATGTATTGCTTAAAATGATAATTGTAAAGGGGCAACAGCTGTCCCCGCCCGGTCTCAAGTTCGGAAAAGGTTATCAACCCGACAAGCAGCATTTTTAAACTGAAATATGAACAGCTGTGTTGGTAACAATTATCCGTTTTGCGATTTTGAAACGACTAGCGCCAACCTTGTTTCGTATCTTGAACTTGGGGAGGAGGTTGGAGGCCCCCGAAACCAACGAGTTCGAATGTCCCATTTTTAAATGCATTCCAAGCATGTACACCGTTGCGTTCGAACGCTAATTTCGAAAATAGAATTCCTAATCTGTGAACATCACTGTTGATTCAGGCATTCAAATCCTGAATGTCAAGCATACCCAATAACCTTCCGTTTTGTGTAACCAGTAAATTGTCGATTTTTCGCTCGCGGAAGATCGTTTGAGCCTCCGCTAGGATTGCATCAGCATCTATAGTGATAGGCTGTTTCAGCGGCAATTCGCTTATCGATTTTACCAATGCCTTCTCGCCTTCGTTTTCCAGCATCCTGCGCAAATCTCCATCGGTAAATATGCCTTTAATCGCTCCGTTTGCATCCACAATGGCAACCGCACCCAGTCCGCCGCGACTCATCTCGCGCAAGGCATCCCGCACAGTAGCATCATTTTGTACTACGGGGTTTCGGCCTTGAACAGCATCGCCAACTTTTGTGCGCAGTAGATAGGTTCGATCGAGCCGGTGTTGCGCTTCGCTGTTTGCAAACACGCTGCCCGCAATTTGTTCGATTACATCCCACGTTGCAACAATGCCATCTGCACCCAAGCTAAGCGCTGCGGCAACCTGTTCCTGGTTGTGAACGGCATCGAGCATTAAGCGCGTTTCGTAACTGTAACGCGTTATGGCATCCAAACATTCGCCCGAAAGTCGCATTGCATCGGTTCCCAAACGATTAAGACTGCCCGGGTTAATGCCTATCCATTGCGCTCCGGCTTCCATGGCCAACCAGGCTTGCTGCAGTGTTCCGATTGCATCCAGGTGCACGGAATAATTTTCCTTCGTCAAGGTTTTACACGCCTGAATGCCTTCCCACGTAGCCGGAAAACGGAAAACAATCTTTTCCGCTGCCATGCCCTCGTGCAAAATCCGGTGTGCCTCATAGCAAATCGCTTCGGCATTTTTTCCGCTAACATCCATGTGAATGTTCGAAAATTCGCTACCCCACTTCAGTGCGTGCTGTACGTTTTCTTGCACAGGAAAATCGCTGTGCCGCAGAACAATTCCTGCACAAATGCCACTTACCGCAGCCTTTTGCAATTCCTTGCTATCGTTCGAATGAATGTAGAGTTCCATAGTTCGGATTTTCGCAAATGTACATGCTTGTTAGAGATTTGCCGCCCAATTTTTCAAAGCCAGCTCTTGTTGAGGACTTCGTTCTTTCATCAATACGGCTTCGCGGCTAAGGAAATATTGATCGGCCCCTTTTTGAAGCGTATACGTTCGAAGGCATTCAGATGAAAACACATGCACCGAAATGGTATCGCCTAGTGCCAATTGCTTTCTCCAGTTTTTGCCCATCCGCATACCATTAATAGCGATGAGCTGATCGCCGCTGCGCAGTCCCGCTTTTTCTGCCGGTGATCCGGGTGCCACAAGCCCGCAGAAATACCCTGCCGCCTGTTCCTGAACGATGAAGCCAAGTTCATGTTCGCCGGAGCTGAACATCTTTTTCTCGTTCAATTCAATGCCAACCCGCTTAAGCGCTTGGTTAAGCAGTTGCTCCAAATCGCCGGGTTTTTCGATGTATTGATCGTAAAACGCTTCGATGTCGTGAAATCCCAATTGCTGCAATCCTTCCAGAATTGTTGCTTTCGAATACACTGCCATTTCTTTTAAATACCGCATGAAATCGTCGAGGCTTTTCGCATCATCCGAGCGCTTTCGCAATTCTTGGTCAATGATCAGCGCGATGAGCGAGCCTTCGGTGTAAATCGAACTTTTACGATGTGGAATTCCCGGAACGTATCCATCGAGCCATGTATCGAAACTCGCATCGGCCACCGACTGGTTGAGCCTGCCATACGACACAAAATGCTTGTGCAGCTTCTCGTTCAGCGTTTCGAAATACTGTATTTCGTTGAACGCACCCGAACGGATTAAAAACTGATCGCCGTAATACGTTGTAATACCTTCATAAATCCATCCCAAACGACTGTAATTCTCTTGCTTGTAGTCGTAAGGCTGCATTTCGCTTGGACGAATCGTCTTCACATTCCAGGCATGATACAATTCGTGTGAACTCACTCCTAGCAAATCGTTGTAGCCTTTTTCCTCAAATGCCAACAGCGCTGGACCGAGGGCACAAACGGTCGAATAGGTGTGTTCAACGCCATGGTACCAGGGAATTGGAAGTATCTGAAAAATGAAGTGGTATTCCGGTCCGGGAAGTGGACCCATGGCGGCAATTTGCGCATCGCAGAATTTCCGGAAATCGCCCTCGAGCCGCTCAAATGGAGGATTGTCGTGCCCCATAAACCACAGGTGAAAACGGTGATTTGATGTGTCAAAACTGTGATGCTTCAGGTACGGTGATGCGATAAATGGCGCATCGGCAAGGCGATCGAAATTTTCGGCGTGG
>JBKCFX010000612.1:0-3556 GCA_046303595.1 Bacteroidia bacterium | reverse complement strand
ATGCCCGCGGCAGCGATCGAAGCAAGCTACCATGTAGCGCGGAGAGCGCGGTGCGAAGCAGCCGCCCAAAAAAACTTATAAATCCTTCCCACACCGCTGGCATTGCTTTAACCTACACGCACATTTCGCGCATAACGAATACATGCCGCTGCTGGTTCCTTGCCCGCAATTTCCGCAATGCCCAATATCGTCGGTTACCGCGTCGGTTTGATGTTTTGAACAGATGAATTGGCCGCCCCAGTTTTGTGTCGGACAATCATCGGTAGGCGATTTAACTCGTTTGCCTTGCTCGTCGTAGAAACGATCTTTTCCGGTTGATTGATTGTTTTTGTAAGTTTTTTCTGATGCCAGCACACCGTTCGAGTGCCAGGTTTTCCAAACACCATCGCGCAAACCCATCTTGTACGACTCCTCGCGAATCAGCAATCCGGCATCGTTCCAGAACCGACAAACACCATTCGGCACGCCACTGCCCGACATCAATTCGTTATCAATCTCTAGAAGTTCCATCGTTTTGGAGCTGTTTTCCGATGCAAATGAACACTCTTGAACCAGCGTTCCCGCTACATTCCAATGTCGATAGGTGTCAATTAATAAACCGTTTTTGAAAACCGCCGCACTGGCCTGTTTCCCATTGCCATGATAGACTTTGTATGGGCCGTCGAATTCCAATTCCAGCCGATCGTCTTTATTTACCCAAATAAAACTGAACTCCGTTTCCAACATGCCTCCGCGGTAAAATGTGCTGCGGTGGTAGCGCATCGTATCTTTGGCATTGTGCACGGTTCGTGATCGTATCTCCTTTTTGTCTTTATCGTGATACCGGGTTTCTTCGCCCATTACACGGCCGTCGCGCAGACTCAATTCTACATACCCTTGGTCGAACATCGGGAAGTTCCCCGCGATTGATCCGCTGCTGTTAAAGACTGTTTGCTTGCCATCTTCGTCCCAAGCTTCCACTACAGTGTCAAATTGGTTTGCACGCTTTATGCGAGCCTTCAATCTACCTGTTTTGGGATAATACAAGGTCATTTCATCGTAATAGCTCGGCCACCGGTTGTCGATAAAATGCACCTCGCTAAAAAGGCCTTCCTCGGTATAATGTTTCGACCAGCCCATGTTGGTGCCGTGCTCATAGCTTACTTCAAACTTGGGTTTCCCCGAAGGAAATTCGCCCCGCCAAAGGCCATGTGGGTACCCTTTTTCGTCGACGGCGCCTGTGGTTTTCACCGCTCCGGTTTCATGATACAACGCCACTACTCCACAGAGTTGCCCATCGCAATAATTCACTTCCAAAGCTACCTTTCCATTGAGGTGATACTTCCGCCAGGTGCCAACGCGCTTAAAATCCACCATTTGTCCTGCGGCCCACAACACACTGTCGATTCGATGGTTGCCCTTTTCGTCCATGAATTGAAACTCTCGATGCGTTCGCCAACCCTTCACCAAGCCAGTTCTGAAATTGTTTGTTCCGTGCGGGAAGTCGAATCGGGAACGTCCACCTTCGGTCCAATAGGTGCCATTAAATGCTTCATCGCGATCGTAGTGATCAACGTAATAAGCAATTTGAAGCAACGAATCGTTGCCCTCGGTTTTAAACCAAACGCGGGTTTGTGCAGGTAGGGTATTGCTGAAAAATAAAATCAGCAACTGAACAATCGTGTGAATGTGCTTATCTCGCATTGCTGCAAAGGTAAACCTAAACTACGGCAGAATTTCTACTTAAAATCTCAGGCGCGTATTGCCTTAACGCCTGGCAATTCAACACCCTCGATGTATTCGAGTAAGGCGCCTCCGCCCGTAGAAACGTAACTCACTTTATTGGCCACGCCAAATTGATTAGCTGCTGCCACCGAATCGCCACCGCCTACTAAGGTAAAACAGCCATTTTTTGTAGCATCAGCAATGCTATTGGCAATAGCGCGCGTTCCCTCTGCGAATGCATCCATTTCAAAAACACCAACCGGACCATTCCACAATATGGTTCCTGATTGTTGGATGATATGCTGAAAATCTTTCAAGGTTTCGGGTCCGATATCCAAGCCCATCCAACCATCGGGAATGTTGCGCACATCGCAAATCTGTGTATTGGCATCGGCCGAAAATTTATCTGCGCACAGTGCATCAACAGGAAGGTGAATATGCACGCCGAGCGCTTTTGCTTTTTCCAGAAGTTGGAGCGCCAGTTCGATTTGTTCGTCTTCGACCAGCGAGGCTCCAATTTTTCCGCCAAGTGCTTTAATAAACGTAAATGTCATCCCACCGCCTAAAATGAGATGATTTACCTTTCCCAAGATGTTTTCGATGATGGCAATTTTCGAGCTCACCTTGGCGCCACCCATAATGGCGGTTAATGGTCGTGCAGGGTTAAGCATTACCTTATCAATTGCTTCGATTTCGCCACGCATTACGTAGCCAAACATCTTTTTCTCGGGGAAGAAACTTGCTATTACAGCCGTAGAGGCATGTTCACGGTGTGCGGTGCCAAAAGCATCGTTAACGTAAACAGTACCCAACAACGAAAGTTTCCGGGCGAATTCTTCATCGCCTTTTTCCTCTTCCCTGTAAAAGCGCAAATTTTCCAACAACAAGACTTCTCCGGCCTGAAGATTTCTGCAAGCTGTTTCTGCAATCGGCCCGATACAATCGGGGGCAAATTTAACTTCACGGCCGAGTCTTTGACTCAGTTCTGAAACAATGTGCCGCAATGAGAATTTGTCTTCGGGACCTGATTTCGGCCGGCCAAGATGCGACATAAGAATTACGGAACCTCCGCTTTGAATGATTTTTTGAATGGTGGGGATTGCCGCAATAATCCGCGTGGCATCCGTTACTTCAAAAGCATCGTTTAACGGAACGTTAAAATCGACCCGAACAAGTGCTTTTTGTCCGGCGAATGAGTATGAGTCAAGTGAAAGCATGCTACAAAGTTGAAAAAACTCCGCCAATAAGGAATCTGTAGGCGGCAAATAATTTCTCAAATAAAACACTAATTTTGCTTCCTTATCGTTACCTGCTACGTGTCGTTTACAAGCAATAAAAAACTGTTCCGCGTCTTCTTCGGTTTGCCGTTATTGATGCTATTGTTAGGGCAGTCAGCCTGTTCAACCAAGAAGAACAAATGGGTTAACAGAGCCTATCACAATACCACCTCAAAGTACAATACCTGGTTTAACGGAAACGAGGTTGTTAAAGAAATCGAATTAAGTCTTTCGACGGCGCATCAGGATAATTTCTACAAAGTAATACCGGTTTACATGCTGGGTACATTGGAAGACTCAAAATCAATTTTTACCACTGCAGACAAAGCCATCAAGAAAGGTTCTATGGTTGTTGCCAAGCACAACATGCTTATTCGGGGCAAGCAATACAATCGCTACATCGACGATGCTTACATGTTGATTGGTAAGTCAAATTATTACAAGCGTGAGTTTTACACGGCGCTTGAAATGTTTAGTTATGTAACGCGCGATCCGGTTAAAAATAACAGGAAAGATCCCATTCAACACATAGCCAACGTATGGCAGGCAAGAGCCTACATGGAAATAGGGATGGT
>JBKCFX010000611.1:0-8661 GCA_046303595.1 Bacteroidia bacterium | reverse complement strand
GTTCTCAGACGATGCGCTTGTACTCATTTATTCGACCATCGAAAGTTTGGAAATCCGCAGTTCTTTAGGAGCAATCGATAAAGTAAGCTACAATGCATCTGCATCGCGTTACGAAGTGCTTGTTAAGCCAGTTAAACAAATGCTTTTTGCAGCAAAGGCCGGATTTATCGAAGCTAAAATTGCCACCTTAAATCCCAACCCGAAGGATGTATTTTATTATAAGGTGGAGGAGAAGAAGGTCGAGCTTGTGCAAGCAGAACCAGGCATACTCACTATCAGCAGCAATCCACCGGGAGCCGATATCTTTTTGAATGGAGTAAAGATTGCCGATAAAACCCCTTTTCGTGGGGAGCTTAATTCGGGTTCAACGCGCATCAAACTCAAGAAAAAGAAGTATGAAGAATTCGATACACTTGTTCAAATACGCAGCGCGGAAGAAATCGTGTTTAATAAATCTCTGAAATCTAACGTGCTATGGCTTAATATCAATAGTAATCCTGCCGATGCTAGTGTGTTTTTCGATGGTGCTGAAATTGGAAGAACTCCGATGAGTAAAGAATTCGAATTGAGCAATGCGAGTGCACATGGAGTGAAAAGTATTAAGCTCTACACGCCCGGATACGATACGCTCAATTATTCAATTTCGTTTGAACCCGCTAATAATCCTGTAGAACTCAATTTAAATTTGGTAAAACAACGCGGCCAATTTACCATTACAAGTCAACCAAGTGGTGCAGACGTTTTTATTGCTGGTGTTTATAAAGGTCATACACCACTCAACGGCTTATTGGAATTGGGACGGTACGAAGTGTATGTAAAGCTCGATGATTATAAAATACCTTCAAAAAAATACATCGATGTAAATGCAAATAAAAAAGCAGAATTTGATTTTACGCTAATTCCATGGGATTCGAGCGATGATCCGGATAAAGACCTTTTACAAGAAATAAAAATTGGTCAACAGATTTGGTCTTTGAATAATTTAAACACCGATCGATTTAGAAATGGCGATACAATTCCGGAGGTAAAAAGTAATTCAGCCTGGGTGCTCGCAGGCGAAAATAAACAACCCGCTTGGTGTTATTACGATAACAATTCAATGCATGGCGAAAGTTATGGCAAGCTTTACAATTGGTATGCTGTAGCAGATTCGAGAGGGCTATGTCCCGCCGGTTGGCATGTGCCAAATAATGCCGAATGGGCAGCCCTCGGCGAAACACTTGGAGGTAACGATAAAGCAGCAGAACAATTAAATCAATTGAGTATAAAAGAAGGTAGATCGTCTGATTCTAACGGTAGAAGGTTTAATAGTTTTCCCGGTGGAATTCGTTTGTCTAATGGCAGATTTGATTACTTAGGCAATGATTCTTATTGGTGGACTGTATCGGATAATAGTTCCAAAGAAGGTGTAAATCGATATATTCTGCACGATAGTTCTGAAATTAATAAAGCCACTTATTATTTAAAATCGAATGCGCATTCCGTTAAATGTATCAAAGATTAATGTTGTTGTGTTAATTATCTAATTAGATACAATTGATGAAATACTATTTTCGATTTATAAAATTAATTCTCATTTGTGCTGTAATTTTAATGCAGCACGAATTAAATGCACAGCTGCGTGAATTTACAATCTCTGAAATGCCGCGTCCCGATGTAGCCGTAGTGCAAGCCAATGCACAGTTTTCGGATGATGCTTTGATTTTGGTGTATTCATCGCTCCGTGATTTAAATTTTAGAAGTTCAATTGCAAAAATTGATAAAGTTTCTTTTAATGCCAATGCAAATCGCTATGAAATACTGATAAGTCCAGTTAAACAAATGCTCTTTGTTTATTCTTCAGATTTTATAGAGTCAAAAATGGCTACACTTAATCCCAACCCCAAAGATGTTTATTACTATAAAATTGAGGAAAAACGACAAAATGAATCAACGGGTGCGACCGGTATGGTTAAAATTACTTCTCAACCCTCAGGTGCTGAACTGTATTTAAATGGGATTAAAACAGCAGATAAAACCCCGTTTTCGGGCACTTTGCCAGAGGCTCGTTTTAACTTACGATTAACCAAGGCGAAGCATCTGCCAATTGATACAGCCATATTTGTAAGGGGGAACGATACAACGCAGTATAATTTCGCGTTTAAACCTTCGACCGTTTGGCTAAATGTTAACTCTACACCTACTGGCGCTTCTGTCTATTTTCAAAATCAACTGAAAGGTAAAACGCCCCTTAATTTCGAGTTCGATTTTAGTTTAAATCCAACACAATCAACAGCTATGATGCAACTTGTCTTGGATGGGCATAAAACATACCTGGATACTCTTAAAATTTTTCCTTCTCGATTGCCGGTAAATTTGAACTATACATTAAACCCAATAAGAGCTTTGGTTGAATTGTATAGTAATCCTGAGGGTGCAGAGGTATTTATCGATGGTGTTTACAAAGGCGTTACACCTTTCACCGATTCGCTGCCTTTGGGCAGTTATAATGCATTTGTGCAGCTCGATGGATTTTTGAAAAATGAATTCCAACTCAAGGCCGATACCCTATTGCCTTTTAAAAATGTAATCGAATTGCAAGCTGCAGTACCCGAAGAAACGACTGATGAAGAGCAATCAGAACAAGCTATTGAAAATGCTATTGAGCCGGATAATTCAGGGCCTGCAATCGTTCCGACGCTTAATTCACCTCCTCAAGAAATGCCAAGTGCTGGGGTAATTGATTTTCCATTTGTAGCAATTGGCAACCAAATCTGGATGGCAAAGAATTTAAATACACTTACCTATGCCAATGGCGATTCAATTAAAGCAGTTAGTTCCGCTTCAGATTGGAAAACACTCAAAACAGGTGCATGGTCCATTTACTCAAATAAGAGCGAAAACGATAACTTAAATGGTAAGTTGTATAATTGGTATGCGGTTTCAGATAAAAGAGGCCTTTGTCCGGTAGGTTGGCGAGTACCTTCGCAAGACGATTGGAATCAACTCATTGAGTATGTAGGTGGTAATAAAATTGGAGCAAAATTCATCAAGGCACCAAAAGTTTGGCAGGAGAATAAAGCAACTTCCGTTTCGGTGGGATTCGATATTATTCCAAGCGGATTCAGAAATTATTATGGATCGTTCTTTAATTTAGGATATTATGCAAGTATTTGGAGTTTAAATGAAAGTAATCTTGAAGATGCTATCTATGTATATTTGTATTATGGAAGCGATAGCATCAATCAGAAAGAAATCTCAAAAAAATCTGGCCTTTCAGTTCGCTGTATCAAAAACTAAAATCTAAACATGCATCACCTATCGCTTAAAATAAGTTCATTCAAAAAGTTACTTCTTATATTCTTTTTTGCATTGAGCAATGTTCATATGGCATTCTCGCAGCTGCGCGAATTTGAGGTTCTTCAAATGGCGCAACCCAATGTGGCTGTAGTGCAAGCAAATACGCAGTTTCCCGATGATGCACTGGTTTTGGTCTATGCAGCATTGGAAGGCCTCGATTTTAGAAGTTCACTTGGTGCATTGGATAAGGTTACCTATAACGCAAATTCGAGCCGGTACGAGATCTTGCTAAAGCCGGTGAAGCAAATGTTGTTTGTTGCCAAACCGGGATATATTGAAGAGAAAATAACAACCCTGAATCCCAATCCGAAAGATGTATTTTATTTCAGGGTAGAAGAAAAAGTGAACGATGCACTCGTAGGAAAGGGACGTGTTAAGATTGATTCAGAGCCACAGGGCTGCACCATTTTTATCAATGGATTGCAATTGGCAAATAAAACCCCATTCTCGCAAGAAGTACCTGCAGGCAACAATCGCATACTGCTTCAGCGCGAGCGTTATCTCGATTTAGATACCTTGGTTAAAATCGTTCCCGAAGTTGAAAATGTTTTTAAACTGAAAATGAAGCCCTCGTGGGCCGACTTGTATGTAAAATCCAATTATACCGATGCGCAAATTTTGATCAACGGCCAACAGAAAGGACTTGGAATGGTTGAATACCGCGGTGTTGATTTTGGATTAAAACCGGGCAGTTATACAGTTGATATTACCAAGAATAGCTATCGTCCTTTCAAACAAACCCTTGAGTTGCGTGCAGGGCAGATTGAGCAATTGAATGTGCAACTCGAACCGATGGGTGGCATGGTAGGAGTAGCCTCGGAGCCGCCCGATGCAGATGTATTGGTAAACGGCCGTAAACTGGGCGTTACGCCATTTAAAACCCAATTGGCAATTGGCGAATATTCGCTCGATGTAGTAAAGCAAGGGTATACCAAGGCCAGCTATAAATTTACCTTAAACGACAACGAAAACCTCGAATACAAGCCCGTTCTGGTGAATTACAGTTTGGCCATGGCACCAGTTAAAAAGAAGATAAAGAAGTTCGGTTTGTATTCTGCAATTGGAGCGGCTTGTGCTGCCGGTTTCTATTTTGGAGGGCAATATGCGTATGCCGAATATCCGAAGGCAACCAATCAGGCGGCCAATTTGCGACGCTTTGTTATAGCAAGCGATGCCTTGGCTCCTGCAATGGCCGGATTAGCCCTTGCGGCATTATATCCTACAATTAAATTCACGCTAAAAGGTATGCGCATTAAGCGCGAAATAAAAAGAAGTATATGAAGGTATTTCTTCCAAAATTTGGGCGTTTTATTGGGCTTAAGCGAGTTGAATATCTCGGCATTTTATGCGTTTGTCTACTATTGTTAGTAAGCTCCTGCTCCAAAGAGTTTATAAACCCCTACGATCCTGCTACGCCAGCCGATGTGTGGATGCCGCGCGATTTGAAGCTCGATACACTGGGGCCCAATAAAGTGCATTTGTTTTGGGAGCAAGACAACCGCCATATTGATGGCTATGTTGTGCAGAAATTCACCAATGGCCAAAGCAAAGAATATTTGGTTTTTCGAGATACCATTGATTTTATCGATTCGAATGTGGTAGAAACCAATGTTGAAACCACTTGCCCCGAAATACGGTACGAGGTATTGGCACGTGCCGGGCGCAACCGCAGTGATGCTGTGGGCATGCAAAGCCCTATTTACATGCCCTTGAGTACACCGGCTATTGCGGGCGAGGATACGGTGATAACCACCGCTGAACCCCGCATATTACTTTATGCTAGGCCAGCCATGAACGGTGAGCAAGGAAAATGGAGCATTGTTATGGGCGATGGAGGCGCTTTCTCGGACGATACATCACCCACAGCAATTTTCAATGGTAATCCATGTTCGAGCTACGTATTACGTTGGACGGTAACAGGCTGCAGTAGTACGTACGATGAGCTGGCCGTTAATTTTATACAGCAAACAAACCTAGCGCAGGCAGGCGCTGATATTAGCGTTAATACGGGTGTTACACAGGTAACTCTTAATGGTAATCAGCCCGCATTGGGTGAAACAGGCAGCTGGTCCATTATTACCGGGAATAATGGGGTAATTACAAACTCAAGTCAATTTAATTCAACTTTTTCTGGCAATACAGGCACTCAATACATGCTTCGTTGGCTTTTAACTGGCGCATGCAATGCCAGCGCCGACTATGTTTTGATAACTTTTGAATAATGTTGAATAATTGAGATTAAATAAATTACATAGTATTATTTCTGCCAGAAGTACTTTTTTTGATACGTAAAAATTAAACCTGCTTGCAATTGGTTGCTCTGCGTTGTTAATTCATATCGTACATCTAATTTTAAGCGATCACCTATTTTAATATAAGCACCAATAATTCCACCAAACCCAAAATTATAAATACCATTTATGGTTGGACCAGTATATGCATACAACCAATGGGGAGTCTTTTGTCTAAACACTTCGTGCACATAGTTCAAATGCCCACCCCATTGCTCATAGAATGTATTATAGGCATAATAACCATAACCATATGATTGCCTAACATTGTACTTAATATAACTGGCACCATATTCTAAAGCTGATTTTCGAAAGGTTTTTCGAAAGCCAAACGCAATACCAGCTCTACCATCAATTTGATAATTGCTGCTGCCATTACCCAATAAGGGCTTTTTGAATGAGAGCAAGGGATATATGTATAAATCATTAGATAGAATTATTGCACTTGTTGAAATAATTGCTAAAGCAGCCAGAGCAAGTGCATCACCATCACTACCACCACCCCCATAGCTCGGATTATCGTCTCTGCATCTGCCAGAAACATTCGCCCAACATTTGCAGCAAGGAACTCGTCCTAAATTACTAGCTGCTGTGTATGAATCTGTATAATTTACTTGCCCTTTACAGTTATTTAAACCAGGGCAGTCTGATCTACTGTGGTAAGCATATGCATAGGCTCCTGTGCAAATAAACACTAATTGATCTTCAATTAAACAATCGCTTATTGAACACTCTTTCTTATTTATTTGCAATGAATCCATTCCGACAGCATTTCCGAAGGCTGAAGAATGATTGAAAAAAAGAAATAGAAAGACTACGTGAAGAATAACGTTATTGATTTTCATTTTAAAACGTTAAAAAGAATATATTTTAGTCTGGGATTAAAATTATTTTTTGATGATAAACTTCTCTATGATTTAAAATAATTTGAAGTTGATAAATACCTGTAGAAATAGCTGCTAAATCCAAATTCGTATGCTTTTCAGATAAAATTTGCGTAAACACTGTTTGTCCTGATTGGTTTGAAATGGATAATTCAGCTTCTGAAGGAATTTCAGGCAATACTATATTAACACGCTCCTTGCATGGGTTGGGATAAACCAAAACAGGCTTATCAACCGTAAACAAAGGAATTCCGGTGCAATCCTCGATGCGTATGAGCGTGGTATCGCGCGATGTACACCCTGAAACTGCCGTATATTCGTAGGTGATAATATACTCGCCTACATCTAGCAATGAAGGATTAATCTGGTTGTTTGCAATTCCCGAACCCGAGTAAATTCCTCCTTCGGGTTGCCCACCCGAAAGCGGAATATTTACATCGTTTGCACAAAATACGGGAGATGGTAAGTTAAAGGCAACATTGGGCGTATCGACCACAAACACAGTGATGTCATTTGCTGTAAGGCAATTGGTATTTGTAAACACATAGCTTAATACTTCAAGACCGGGGCTCAATGGATTGTAAAAACCATCTTCTGTTATGTGCGGCGATCCAGCCCAATAGCCCCCTGTAGGCGTACCTTGTAGCTGCACGGGTTCTGAATTTAAGCAAAGATTTAAATCGCTGCCGGCCGAAACATTTAAAGTATCGCTAATTGAAATCGAAATTTGGTCTTGAGCCGAACATCCGTTTTGTGTGTATGTGTAAGTTAATATAAGCGCTGAAAGGTTTGTTGTGGGTGTTATATAACCATTGTTTATTAATCCACCGCCTCCCGACCAACTTCCGCCTGAAGGAGTAGCTGCCGGTAAAAGAAATGGAATATTACTTTGGCATAAAATTAAATCGTTGCCGGCATCTACCGTAGGAGTTTGTACTACCTCAATATTTTTATTGTCGCTTGCCGTACATCCGTTTTGCGTTACCGTATAGGTTAAGGTTAGCTGCCCCGGGCCAGTCGGGGTAAAAACGCCACCCGATGTAACTCCCGTACCACTCCAGATACCCCCTGCAGGACTAAAACCCGTTAAGGTAAATGGATTAGCCGTAACACACACACCAACATCAGCTCCAGCATTTACAGCGGGCAAGGGCGTAACCGTTACCGTAGCTTGGTCGGTTGATGTGCAGGTATTGGCTGATGTTATGGTAACCGTATACGTTTGTGTGGAGGTTGGATTGGCCGTAACGCTGGCTCCCGTTGTGCCCGAAAGTCCTGTAGATGGACTCCAGCTATACGTGTAAGGCTCAGAAGCTCCGCTGCCATTGGCCGTTAGTGTAGTATTTTGACCCGCACAAATCGTCGCATCGGCAACGGTAACACTGGGTGACGCTAAAACTGTAATAACTTTCGTATCGCTTACATTACAATTGCCCGACTGCAAACTATATGTTAATGTATAAAAGCCTAATGCGGATGGGGTAAAAACTCCCGAAGGCGTTACGCTCGTTCCGCTCCATATGCCTCCTTCGGGCATGCCTATTAAGTTAAATGCCGCTGTGTTCTGACAAACACTTTGGTCTGCTCCAGCATTAATAAGGCTTGGATTTATCACGTTCACATTTACCTGATCCGATGCCGCACATCCATTTTGGGTTACCAGATACGTCAACGTTACCTGCCCCGTTCCATTAGGTGTAAATATACCATTGGGGGAAACATTATTGCCGCTCCATGTTCCACCTGAAGGGCTGCTAACATCCAAAGGAAATGGGCTTAATGAATCGCATAAGATAATATCCGAACCTGCATTAACTATGGGCAAAGGAATTACATTAACGTTAACCGTTGCGCTTGAAGAACAATTGTTTGCATCGCTTACTGTAACCGTGTACATGGTTGACTGTGGCGGACTCGCTGTTACGGTAGCTCCCGACGTTGTTGTTAAATAACTTGAAGGCGACCAAGCATAATTAAAATTACCGGTGCCGCCACTTGCTTGTGCATTAAGTACTGCCGACAGACCTTCACAAACGCTTACATTTGTGGTAGTTACATTGGGCAATGGGCTGTCAACGACGGTAATAACTAAACCATCTTCCGAAAGGCAATCGATGTTGCCAATGCTATAGTAGACAGTATAGGTA
>JBKCFX010000610.1:0-4500 GCA_046303595.1 Bacteroidia bacterium | reverse complement strand
TATGCCGACCGGAAAATCAAAATTTCAAAGGGAGATTTTTCACGACCTTCAACCTTGTCGATTGAAACAGATTGCTCAAAATATACCCAAACCAATAACAATACCGGTCAGGGTGAAAATTTTAATGACAATGAATAAAGTAGTTGATAATGCAGATGTAGCGGTTTCTGATATTCAGGATAATGCCACACTTGGTCTTGGAGGATTTGGCTTGTGCGGTATTCCGGAGAATTCAATTTCGGCTTTGATTCGAAAAGGCACGAAGGGATTAACCTGTATTTCAAACAATGCGGGCGTAGATGATTTTGGGATTGGCTTGATGCTGAAAACGCGGCAGGTCAAAAAGATGATTTCATCGTATGTGGGCGAAAACGACGAGTTCGAACGCCAGTTGCTCAGTGGAGAACTGCTAGTCGATTTAATTCCACAAGGAACACTGGCAACGCGATTGCTTGCTGCAGGCTATGGAATGCCCGCCATTTTTACGCCAGCCGGGGTTGGAACCGAAGTGGCATTGAACAAAGAGGTGCGTAACTTCAACGGGAAAGATTACTTGCTCGAGCATGCTTTCGAAATCGATTTTTCAATAATAAAAGCCTGGCGTGGAGATACGCATGGAAATCTGGTTTTTAGAAAAACATCGCGCAATTTCAATCCGCTTATTGGGATGGCCGGAAAAATTACGATTGCCGAAGTCGAAGAACTCGTTCCTGCCGGCGATCTAGATCCCGATCATGTGCACCTTCCCGGTATATATGTACACCGAATTTTCAAAGGACACGACTACGAAAAACGAATCGAACAACGCACGGTTCGTCAGGCTTAATTTTAGAACTTAAATCATGCTCGATAAAAACGGAATAGCACGGCGCATTGCGCACGAAATTAAAAACGGAATGTATGTTAATCTGGGCATTGGAATTCCTACGCTCGTGGCGAATTTTATTCCGAAAGGAATTGATGTGGTTTTGCAATCCGAAAATGGCTTGCTGGGAATCGGTCCGTTTCCGATTGCTGGCGAAGAGGATGCAGATTTAATCAATGCCGGAAAGCAAACGATAACAACAGTTTCCGGTTCTTCATTTTTTGATTCAGCTATGTCGTTCGGAATGATTCGTGCAGGTAAGGTCGACTTAACCATATTAGGAGCAATGGAAGTTTCGGAAAACGGCGATATTGCCAATTGGAAAATTCCGGGTAAAATGGTTAAAGGGATGGGGGGAGCCATGGATTTGGTGGCTTCGGCCCGAAATATCATTGTTGCTATGCAGCATGTGAACAAAGCAGGCGAATCGAAATTATTGCCCAAGTGCGATCTACCGATTACCGGACTTCGTTGTGTAAAAAAAATCGTAACCGAACTTGCTGTTATCGATATTCTTCCGGAAGGCGGATTTTATCTGGTAGAGCGCGCACCGGGTGTTTCGGTAGAACACATTCGGAATTCAACAGCCGGGAAGCTTGTTGTGCCCGACGTTGTGCCCGAAATGAATCCGGATTAAAAATCGAATTTCTGAATTTTCAAGCTGATTTTTCCATTGGCATTGAGAACCAGCTGAAGGTCTGTTTCGCGCATGTAAATACCCTGCAGTAGAAAATTATCTATAGTTCCGGTAAGTCGGTACGCAGAATTGCGGTCAAATGATTTTATTTTTTTGTCTAATTCATGCTTAACCGAATTTAGATAGTCACTCACCGGATATCGGACTTGCTTCTCGAGCGCATTCTGAAGGGTGGTATTCAGTAACCAGGAAGCACTTTTGAGCAAAAGGCTTCGGCTTTGGATATCAAGATCGAGTTCTTTAAAAAAGAGTTCTCCGTTGGATGAATCATACGAAGGAATGCCGGAGAGAAAAATACTTCCTTTGGCACTTCCGCTGAAAACAACTTGAATCAACAGGCGATTTGCAATTGGGGTTAACGCAATGTCTTCGATTTTAATCTGCTTTTTACCTTGCGCGAATTCCTGTCCGACGAGCGCTTTTTTTACCTGCAAGGTTAACGCTTCGAAGCTGATTTTACTTTGCACCTGAACACGAAAATCGTCGGGCAATTTCTGCACAAGTTGCAAGGCGGGTAATGCACTCAATTTGCCATTTACCGGTCTGCTGCCCGAAACTGTTCCTACATAGGCCGAGGCACCGAGTACCATTGTTATTGAGCCGGATTGTTCCGATAAACCGGTTGTAAATAGTTGTTGAGGCTCAATTTTTAACCACGTTTCCGTGTCAGCATCAATTAAGTTCGGCTCCTGGCAATTATTCCACAAACGGCTAATTTCCGAGCGAAGGTCGAACGAAGACGCAATTTCTTTTTCAACATCCCTTATGGTTTTTTCCAACTGAATTTCAAGGGGCTTTTGCAGAAGCCGCTCGATGGGAATATCTACAATTCCCAATGAGATTACCGGCCTTTTCTTCCAATCAAAACCATCCGATTTTAAATTCAGGCGAAAAGAATAATCGTTTTTTAGCTCCGGTTTTGATCGCACATAAATATCAATGTCGAACGTAGTTTCCTTTTCCAAACCCGGACAAATGCTGCACGCTTTCCATTGTGCTTTTGCCCATATATTTAGGGGTATCGTAATGCGTATTTCTTTTCCGTCAAAAACAGATGTAACAGATGACTTGCGCATAACAATAAGCTGGTAATCATCAACAGTTGGCTGTGTGTATGAACGATCTTCGTACACAAGGCCGCCCATTTTTTTGTTAATCAAATCGTTAATTGATGATAAGGGAATACTTACCGGAAGCTGTACGAAGGAAAGCGCAGGCGAATAATCAAGCGTCTTTTCGTGTGCAACAGGCTTGGGAGCATCGATTGTTTTACAGGCCGTTAATAAGACAACGCAGATGCTGAAGAATAAAGTTTGACAATAATGCAGCATGTCTTAATTTTCGGGAAAATTAAATCATTTTGAACGGATTTGACTATTTGATTCTCGGAATAACTGCCATCGGATTTTGGTTGGGTTTCAGAAGGGGGCTTATCATGGAGTTGGCTTTACTTGCGGGACTTATACTGGCGATTTTTGGTGCAAGCTATGTTGCAGGAATAATTGAGGGATGGCTCGGTAAAAATACCGATTTCAGCGGGGTATGGTTGCCTCGATTATCTTTTCTGCTGGCACTTGCTGCAATTTATACCGGCGCTTGGTTTGTGGGAAAATTTCTGTCAACAGCAGTAAGTCTGATGCTCATGGGTTTGCTGAATCGAATTGCCGGAGGCATTTTCGGTGTGCTGAAATACCTGGTTTTTGTCTGCATTATTCTCGCATTGCTTTCGGGTAGTAAAATCGGGCAATGGGAGTTGATTCGGAACTCAAAAACTGCGTCGACGCTTATAAGTATTGGATCGAAATTGTCGCCCGGTATCGAACAAATTGGTCACAATGCAGTTAATTTGCCTGATATTTTGCCTCAGACTGAACAACAGTAAGGCGTTTCCTTAAAAACCAATAGGTATGATACTTCGAGAGGATGTGCTTTCGGCACTTGGAAATGTAATGGAGCCCGATTTGGGCAAAGACCTCGTTACGTTGAATATGATTCAGGATGTGCATATTGACGGAAATAAAGTAGCCTTTACGGTTGTGCTCACAACGCCGGCATGTCCGATGAAAGACTTTATACACAATGCATGTGTAAATGCCATTAAACATTATGTGCATCCGGATGCCGAAGTAGAAGTAATCATGACCGCCAATACAAGTTCTTCACGGCAGAAAGAAAGAACAATGCTTCCGGGGGTAAAGAATATTATTGCAGTTTCCTCTGGAAAGGGGGGCGTAGGAAAATCTACAATTGCAGCCAATCTTGCTGTTACACTTGCCGAATTGGGTGCACGCGTGGGATTGATCGACGCAGATATTTACGGCCCCTCAGTTCCCATTATGTTGAATGTTGAAGGCGAAATGCCGGCGGTGCGTATGGTTGAAGGAAAACAAATGATGGTGCCGGTTGAGAGTTATGGCGTTAAAGTATTGTCGATAGGTTTTTTTGCAGATACGGCGCAGGCAATTGCCTGGAGAGGCCCGATGGCTTCAAAAGCGCTGAACCAATTGTTTGCCGACGCCGATTGGGGTGAGCTTGATTATCTGCTTGTTGATTTACCACCGGGTACAGGCGACATTCACCTTAGTCTGGTTTCGGGAGTTCCGCTTACCGGTGCGATTGTGGTAAGCACCCCTCAAAAAGTTGCATTGGCTGATGCTGAAAAAGGTGTTGCTATGTTCCGCATTCCATCCATCAATGTTCCGGTACTCGGAATAATCGAGAATATGGCTTGGTTTACGCCCGAAGAACTTCCTCAAAACAAATACTTTATCTTCGGTAAAGAGGGAGCTAAAGAACTCGCCGAAAAGCTAGATGTGCCGTTATTGGGCCAGATTCCCATTATTCAGGGAATCAGAGAAGGAGCGGACTACGGTCATCCGGCAAGTTTGCAATCAAATTCGGCTTTTTCAAATTTGTTTGTAACGCTTGCTGGCCGTGT
>JBKCFX010000609.1:0-18136 GCA_046303595.1 Bacteroidia bacterium | reverse complement strand
TGCGATGAGCACTTCGCTGGTATTCAGTGCTTCGTTCGGAAAAAGGTTGAGTTCGTTCAGGATGTCGTAAATACGATCGGCGCCAAACGAGATGCCCACACCGGGAACACCCGGCAAACCGAAAATGCCGGTAAGGTCGTCGTAGCGGCCGCCGCCACCAATGCTGCCATAGGCAACGTCGCGGGCTTTCACTTCGAGAATGGTGCCGGTGTAATAATTTAAGCCGCGGGCCAAGCTGAGGTCGATGACCATTTCGGCCTGTTGAAGCGTGAACCCGGAATTAAAATAATTGAGTAAGGTTTGCACTTCATCGATGCCTTGCAGACCTATTTCAGAGCCTTTAAGCAGTGTCTTTAAGGTGTGAATTTTATCCTGATTGCTGCCCTGAAGCAAAGCCACCGGTCTAAGTTTTTGGATGGCATCCACCGGAATTCCTTTTTCTCGCAATTCGGCTTCAACCTGATCGATGCCGATTTTGTCGATTTTATCCAAGGCAATGGTAAAATCAGTATGTTGGTTTTGAATGCCGGCCATTTCGGCCATGCCCGCCAGAATTTTTCGATTGTTCAGAAGAATTCGAACCGGTAAGGATAAGCGATGAAAAACGCGGTCGTAAATCTGAATTAACTCGGCTTCATTGAGCAAAGATGCACTTCCCACCACATCGGCATCGCATTGCCAGAACTCGCGGTACCGGCCTTTTTGTGGACGATCGGCGCGCCAAACGGGCTGCATTTGGTAGCGCTTGAACGGAAACGCAAGTTTATCGCGGTTCATGGCCACGTAACGGGCAAAAGGCACCGTTAAATCATAACGCAGCGCCTTCTCGCTGATTAAAGGCAAAACTGCATTGGGCTTTTCAAGATCGGACTGTTTTTCACGTACATCCTTCAGATAATCGCCGGAATTTAAGATTTTAAAAATAAGACGGTCGCCCTCTTCCCCGTATTTCCCGGTGAGTGTGTTGAGGTTTTCCATGGCAGGCGTTTCGATGCTTTGGTAGCCAAACAGTTCGAATTCTTTGCGAATCGTTTCGAAAATATAGCGTCGGCGGGCGGTTTCAATGGGCGAAAAATCGCGCGTGCCTTTGGGAAGAGCGGGTTTCATAATCGTAGGCTGCAAAAGTAGCAAGGTTTCGGCTGAATTGTTCTGTTTTGGGATATTCCTTTACATTTGTGTTTCTCAAAACCAACTTTTTGTATGAAAAATTTATTCTTACTCGTTCTAAGCGTTTCATTTGCCTTGGGCGTATTTGCTCAGCCTTCGGTTGGCGGTCGTCCGATTGGATTAAAGGATTCGCGATTTCAAGCCGCCACGAGCATTAAACTTCCGAGCGTTAACAATGCGGAGCTTTTGGAGCAAGACAGGCAAGCAGCCCAAATGGGCGAAAAAGCACTGCGTTTTGGCCTCGATTTCCCGATTTCGATTCCTGTAAATGCATCAAGCAACTGGCAAAATTTGCCAAACGGGCGTAAAATTTGGAGTCTTGAAATCAAGTCGCAATCTGCCCAAAGCCTCAATTTTACCTTTGAGCGCTTTAAAATTCCGGCCGGAACGCGCATGTTTGTTTACAATCCTGATGGCTCTCATATTCTGGGTGCGTTTACCGAACAAAACATGAACAGATTATACAATTTCGCTACATTGCCTGTTCGTGGCAATACGGCAATTATTGAGATTTCGGTACCTGCCGAATCGATTCAGGAAGTTGATGTTGTTCTGAATCAAATAGTTCATGTTTACCGCGACTTCTACAAGGATTTAAAAGATTTTGGCTCGTCGGGCAATTGCAATAACAATGTGGTGTGTCCGGTGGGTGATCCATGGGCCGAACAGATTCGATCATCGGTAATGTTGCTTTCGGGCAACTTTCGCTACTGTTCTGGCGCCGCAATTAACAATACTGCAAACGATGGAACACCTTACATTTTAACTGCCGACCATTGCGATCCGGGTACAACCGACATTTTTATGTTTAATTACCAAAGTCCGGTGTGCAGTCCTAGTCAGGATGGGAGTACTGCAGATGTTCAGCAGGGCTGCATAATTCGTGCTCGCAATGGCGGTTCGGATTTTTGTCTTGTTGAACTTGCATCTGAAATCAACCCCAATTTTAATGCATATTTATCAGGCTGGTCGCGCCAGGATGCACCACCTGCTTCAGCTGTTGGTATTCATCATCCTGCCGGCGATGTAAAGAAAATTACGTTCAATGACGATGCTACAGAAGTAGGCGATTTTGGCGGCGCCGATTGCTGGCATATCCTCGACTGGGAAGATGGCACCACCGAGGGTGGCTCATCGGGTTCGCCACTTTATAATGAAAATAAGCAGATTATAGGACAATTGTTTGGCGGGACGGCAAGCTGTGGAAACAATATTGACGATTATTACGGCCGTTTAATTACTTCATGGAATGGCAATTCTGCTTCAAATCGTTTGCGCGACTGGCTCGACCCAACAGGCTCTGATGTGGCAGCGATAGATGGAATTGAAGCTTCTGTTCCACAATTTGCTGTTGATGCCGGAGTACAGTCCATTGTTTCTCCATCTGCTTCATATTGCAATGCTTCTTCAATTGAGCCAAGTGTGAAAATCCGTAACAACGGTACAGAGCCACTTACCTCGTGCACCATTTCGTTTGGCCTGGCTGGAACAACACTTCAAACCTACGATTGGACCGGTAATTTGGCTACGTTCGAATCGGCTACGGTGAACCTTCCCTCACTTAGTGTTGATCCGGGAACGAATCAGCAGTTTCAGGTTCAGATTAGCAATGTAAACAACGGTTCTGATGATGGTTTAGCAACCAACAACAATGCACAGGTAACATTTTCTGTAAATCAGGGTGAAGCATATACTATAAATTTAGTAACGGATGACTATCCTGATGAAACCGGAATGACACTGGTAAATACCACAACCGGGACGAATATTTATGCAGCTCCTGTAGGTTCTATCAGTGGTCCACAAACCCTTAATTTTTGCCTAGCACCGGGATGTTATCGCTTTATCATTCGCGATTCGTATGGCGATGGAATTTGTTGTGGATCCAATGGCAATGGTTCGTACACAATTACTGACGCGAATGGCACAGTAATCGGAACTGGTGGAGAGTTTACAAATTCAGATACCGTATTGTTCTGTATCGATGCTACTTCAATTAATGCCATCTGGACAGAATTGGCGGCTTGTAAAATATATCCCAATCCTGCCAACGAAAGCATTCAGGTTCGCTTAAATCAGGCAATCATCGATGAAAAACCAGTGTTTAGCGTTTCGGACGTAACCGGCAGATTAGTTCAACACGGTCAATTCAACCAAGTTGAAACACGCATAGCACTTGAAAATCTCCCCGCCGGTATGTATACTCTCCGCATTGATGGAACAACGGGGCTAATTACACGGAAGTTCGTTCTAAATTAATTTCAACTGCTTTCGAATTGTCAAGGGCTGCTTTGGTGAAAGACTCACTGAAGCAGCCTTATAAATTCCTGTACATCTTGTGCGTCTTTAATATCCAATTCACCAATGGCTGTGCGGCGCAGATTGGTCAGATAAGCACCCGAATCGAGCGCCAATCCAAAATCGCGGGCAATGGAGCGGATGTAAGTGCCCTTTGAACAACGAATGTAAAAGTCGACCTCGGGTAATTCGATGCGTGTAATTTCAAATGCACGAATCTCGATGTGCGCCGTTTTAATTTCAACTTCTTCGCCTTTACGCGCGTATTCGTATGCTCGTTTGCCATCAATCTTCTTCGCAGAAAAAAGCGGAGGCACTTGATCTTGCCAACCTGTAAATTGCTTCACGGTTTCGCGTATTGTTTCTTCGGTAATGTGCTCGGTTGGGAAATGGGTATCGACTTCTTTCTCGAGGTCGAACGATGGTGTACTTGCACCCAACACGAAGGTGCCGGTGTATGCTTTATCGAGTCCGGCGAATTGTTCAATTTGTTTGGTCATCCGCCCGGTGCAAATAATCATTAACCCCGTTGCCAAAGGATCGAGTGTGCCCGCGTGACCAACCTTGATGCCTTTTCCTTTCAAGCCGTAGGTGCGACGAATGGCATTACGCACTTTATTCACTAAATCGAAGGATGTCCATCCAAGCGGTTTATCGAGTAAGATGATTTTCCCTTCGTGAAACGGACTCGGTAGGATATCGCTCATGAGATGGATAAATCAACGCCGGCGGCTATCAATGCCAAAATAATTAGCCCGGCTACAATGCGGTACCAACCAAAGAGTCGGAAGCCATTTTTGGTAAGAAAACCAATGAAAAAGCGGATGGCCAATAATGCAACAATAAACGCAACAACGTTGCCAAACGCCAAAATGCCGAGTTGATTGGTATCAAAGTCTTTTGCCTGTTTCAGCAATTTGTACCCCGATGCGGCTGCCATGGTAGGAACGGCGAGAAAAAAGGAAAATTCAGCAGCATTTTTCCGCGTGAGTCCCTGCGTTAATCCGCCAATAATGGTTGCCGCCGAGCGCGAAACGCCCGGCACAAGCGCAATGCATTGGAAGCATCCAATTAAAAAAGCCTTGGTGTAGGTAATCAGTCGGTCGTCATTGTGACGGTTAGGGTCGGCCAAAACTTGCTCGTCGGTAAGCACTGCGGTAGGGAACCAGCCATCCACACGCAATAAAACAATTCCGCCCAAAACCAGAGAAATTGCAACCACCAGCGGACTTTCGAGAAGTGAATCGATGAAATCTCCCAATAGGAAACCTGCCGCAGCAGCGGGAAGAAACGCAACGAACAATTTGATATAAAAATCGACCGATTTAAAAAAGCGCTTCCAATAGAGCACTAAAACGGAGAGAATTGCACCGAACTGAATGTTTACCGTAAACAATTTCACAAATTCATCCGAAGGCACGCCCAAGATAGCCTGGGTAAGTACCATGTGGCCGGTGGAAGAAACCGGTAAAAACTCTGTAAGACCCTCCACCACAGCAATAATGAAGGCCTCAAACCAAGTCATGAATTACTTCTTTGGTTTGTAAAGAATGGCAACAACTTCGATGGCAAATCCAAGTAAAACAACGATTGGTGCCACTGTAATGCGCCTTGTAGAAAAAATCTCCGGGTTGAATTTGTTCGGATCTTCAGATCCACCACCCATCATCAATAAAAAGCCAATGAAAATGACTACCAATCCGGCAATCAGAATTTTGTAATTGGTTGGCCCCATTACAAAGCCTTTATTTTGTTGATTATCTGAACTCATGATTTCTTAGTAAAGCGAATCGGTTTTTAGATTCAGGTATTTTCGTACGGCAAAGAAAGTACAAATCAGCGATAAAATTACTCCACCCGCAACAATTGCCAATGCCAAGACGCCAAGGTAATTTACGTCGCGAATTTCCCTCAGTCCCATTATTTTATTTTCGGCCAGAAGCAATGTACCGCCGAGTAGTAACAAGGCAATAATTCCACCGATGAGGCCCTGAATAAATCCTGAAACAATAA
This sequence comes from Bacteroidia bacterium, assembly GCA_046303595.1. Lineage (GTDB taxonomy): Bacteria > Bacteroidota > Bacteroidia > M30B66 > M30B66 > CAMCXT01. The sequence goes on along the minus strand of JBKCFX010000609.1, from coordinate 12,658 downwards.
ATGGCCTGCGAATAAATCCAGCTGTTGCACCTACCAACAACATGGTTTTTATTAAAAACCGTTTCGAATAAATTGCCAAACGAATGGTATTGTTGATGAGCGTAACGGCAATGAGCGTAAGAACGGCACCAAAAGCCAGGAAAATCCAGCTGATGCGCTGCACATTGTCGACAATTTTAATGATTAAATTACGCGGATAACTCACCTGTTCGACCCATTCGTTTTGAAGCCATTTCTGCTCGGTTTGTGCAAAGAAGGCATCGGTTGCAAATTCGGGCTTAAAATTCACATCGAGCGAGGCAGGCAGCGGATTGTAGCCGAGAAAATCGACGAAATCTTCGCCCAATTCTTTTTGAAAATCTGCGGCGGCTTGGTCTTTTGAAGTAAACTGCACCGACTTAACAAATTGTTCGGCTTCGAGCGATTTGCGAAAAGAATTCATTTGATCTTCATCGACCGAATCGCGGAAGAAAACGGTAACAGTGAATGATTCGCGCGTAAAATCGGTTAGCTTACGGGCGTTGATGAGCAACAACCCCATCAATCCCAACATGAACAACACCATGGTTATGCTCACCACCGAAGTAAGGTACGATGAGCGTAATCTGCGTTGCTGAAAGCGGCTTTCCGACATAATCTGGTGTTCAAAGATACAATCCCGAGAGGTTCTTCAACCGAAGTTTAACATCATCTTTCAACATGCATTTGAACATTTTGCGCTGCATCAAAGCCGTAGTGTTACCTTTGCGCGAAACAAGAGGCAAAAATCATGGAATTGAATTTTCGCGAAATCGAAAAGAAATGGCAGCAATACTGGCGCGATAACGCTATTTATAAGGTCGAAACCAATCCTTCGAAACCCAAATATTACGTGCTCGACATGTTTCCTTATCCATCCGGAGCAGGCTTGCACGTGGGTCATCCGCTTGGTTACATTGCTTCTGATATTGTTTCGCGTTACAAACGGCTCAAAGGCTTCAACGTGCTACATCCCATGGGCTTCGATGCGTTCGGATTGCCGGCTGAACAATATGCCATTCAAACCGGTCGCCACCCGGCCGATACCACCGCCGAAAACAGCGCGCGTTACCGTGAGCAACTCGACAACATTGGCTTCTGCTACGACTGGGATCGTCAGGTAAATACCTCCGATCCGAAATACTACAAATGGACGCAATGGATTTTTCTGCAATTGTTCAACAGTTGGTTTAACAAAGCATTGGGAAAAGCCGAATCGATTGTTACATTGATTGCGCATTTCAAGGCAAACGGAAGCTCCGGCCTCGATGCCGCCTGCGATGTTCACGAAGGATTTACGTCTGCGCAGTGGTCCGAAATGAGCGAGAAGGAACAGCAACAGATTTTAATGAATTACCGTCTCGCCTATCAGCGCGATGCCAGCGTTAACTGGTGCGAAGCATTGGGAACGGTGCTCGCAAACGATGAAGTGAAAGATGGCCTTAGCGAACGTGGCGGACATCCGGTCGAAAAACGCAACATGAAGCAGTGGTTTTTGCGCATTACCGCTTATGCCGAGCGATTGCTCAACGACCTCGAACAGCTCGACTGGACCGATTCGATGAAAGACATGCAGCGCAACTGGATTGGCAAATCGGAAGGGGCGAGTTTGCATTTCAAACTTGAAAACGGAAGCGATTCGATAGAAGTATTTACAACACGGCCCGACACCATTTTCGGAGTTGATTTTGTTACCCTTGCACCCGAACACGAATTGGTAGAAAAAATTACCACCCAAGAACAGCGCGCCGATGTTGAATCGTATGCTTCAGCTGCTAAAAACCGCAGCGAACGCGAACGTATGGCCGATGTGAAACGTATTAGCGGTGTATTTACCGGTGCTTATGCGATTCATCCTTTTTCGGGTAAAAAAATTCCTGTTTGGGTAGGCGCTTATGTGTTGGCAGGGTATGGAACCGGCGCCGTAATGGCGGTTCCGGCTGGCGACCAGCGCGATTGGGATTTTGCCCGGCATTTTGCGATTCCGATTACAGAAATTCACGAGGGTATTGATATTTCTGCAGAAGCACACACATCCAAAGAAACGACGCTAAAGAACTCCGATTTTCTGAATGGTTTAACGGGTTATCAAGCCATGAAAAGGGCCATCGCCGAAATTGAACAGCGTGGAATTGGCAATGGCAAAGTAAATTACCGTTTACGCGATGCCGGATTTAGTCGTCAACGTTATTGGGGCGAACCTTTTCCAATTGTTTACCGCGATGGCGTTGCTTCTGCATTGAGCGAAAATGAATTGCCTTTGGAATTGCCCGTATTGGATGATTTTCGTCCAACCGGCAAACCCGAAAGTCCATTGGTAAAAGCGGTAAACTGGGTTGAAACCGCGCAAGGCCGCCGCGAAACCGACACCATGCCCGGTTATGCCGGTTCTTCGTGGTATTTTCTGCGGTATATGGATCCGCGAAATGATGCTGAATTTTTAAGCAAAGAAGCCGAAGCCTACTGGCAGGATGTGGATTTGTACATCGGCGGAACAGAGCATGCCGTTGGGCATTTGTTGTATGCGCGTTTCTGGCAAAAATTCCTCTACGATTTGGGCAAGGTTAGCCGCACCGAGCCGTTCCGCAAACTCATCAACCAAGGGATGATTCTCGGTCGTTCGAATTTTGTGTACCGCGTTTCGGGGGAAAACCGCTACATATCGGCAGATTTGCTCAAGCAGCATCCCGCACTTAAAACCACAGCGCTGCATGTGGATGTGAATTTGGTGCAGAACGATGTACTCGATATTAACGCTGTGCGCAAGTGGCGCCCCGAATTTACCGAAGCCGAATTTACCTGCAATGCCGATGGTGAGTATGTATGTGGAGTTGAAATCGAAAAAATGTCGAAGTCGAAACACAATGTAGTGAATCCCGACGATATCATTGAGCAATACGGTGCCGATACATTGCGTCTTTATGAAATGTTTCTAGGTCCTTTGGAACAGTTCAAGCCTTGGAATACCAACGGAATTGAAGGGGTTTACCGCTTCTTCAAGAAATTGTGGAATTTGTGCATAGACGAAAACGGGAATGTACGCTTGAGCGATGAGGCGCCAACGGAACAGGAGTTACGCGTTCTGCACAAAACCATCCGCAAAGTAGAGGAAGACATCGAGCGGTTCTCGTTCAATACCTCGGTAAGTACGTTTATGATTTGCGTGAATGAGCTGAGCGACTTGAAATGTTCAAAGAGGGCTATACTAAAAGATTTGTTGGTCATTCTATCGCCTTATGCACCGCACATTGCCGAAGAACTCTGGCAGGCTTGCGGCGAGAAGGAATCGATTGTTAGGGCTGCTTTCCCGCAATGGAACGAAGCTTACATCCGCGAGAGTTCGGTTGTTTATCCTGTGGCTTTCAACGGTAAAACACGCTATCAGATTCAGGTGCCGGCCGAAATGCCGCAGCAGGAAGTTCAGGCTTTCGCACTAGCGCATGAAGAAGCATCCAAATGGCTCAATGGCGTTTCTCCGAAAAAGGTAATTGTGGTACCGGGCAGGATGGTGAATGTGGTGGTTTAGAAAAAACTGTTTGAATGATGAAAAGAAATTAAAACAGGAAGCAGATATTGACTATTTTTGTCATGTCTAATGTTTGCTAAATGAACATCTATCTAAAAACCACCCGCGAACGAAAAGGCTTGATGGTTCGCGAAATTGCTCAAAAACTCGGAATCGACCAGGCATTAATCAGCAAATTTGAATCGGGGAAACGGATGCCCACCCGTAAGCAGGTTTTGGCGTTAGCAGAAGCGCTCGATATATCTGCTCAGGAGCTGCTAACCAAGTGGATAAAAGAAAAGCTGAAAAAAGAGATTGGAACAGACCGCTACTTGGTTCCGGATATCTGGGCCATGCTATCGGGTGAAGTCGAATCGCTTCGTGTTCAAGAACCAAAGGTATCGTATTCTTCGTTTGGCGATCGTTTGCAACGGCTCGATCAACTTAGAAACACCCTTCAACAACTCCGTACTTCAGATCATTACCGCATTGCTGAAGCCCTCGAGTTGGAATACACCTTTGAAAGCAACCGCATCGAAGGCAACACACTTACCTTGCAGGAAACTGATCTCATTGTTAACCAGGGATTAACGATTTCAGGGAAGAGCATGCGTGAACACCTGGAAGCCATCAACCACCAGGAGGCTATTATCTACATTAAAGAACTAGCGGGAAAAAGCACCTCAATCAAAGAGCGTGATGTTCTTGCCTTACACAACCTTGTCTTGCGGGGTATAGATTCTGAAAACGCAGGCCGTTATCGTCGCGTGCAGGTTATGATTACAGGAAGTCGGCATGTACCGCCTGCGCCCTATCTGATAGCTGTTCAGATGGAAGCTTTTTTCGATTGGCTGAAAAAGGCTGAACACGAGTTGCATCCCGTTATTCTGGCTGCCGAAGCACATGAGCGACTCGTTACGATTCATCCATTCATCGACGGTAACGGCCGCACCTCGCGCCTTTTGATGAACTTGATTCTGCTTCGAAACGGCTTTGTGATCGCTAACATCAAAGGCGATCTGGCGAGTCGTAAAGCATATTATCATGCGCTCGAAACGGCACAGGCTGAACAATCCAAATCCACATTCATCAATTTGGTGCTCGACCAAGAAATTGAAGCGTTGGAGCGGTATATAAAAATAATCGGGGGTTAAGAGGATTTCTTATTGTCTCAGAAATACGATCAATGCACTGTAATCTCATCAATAAAAATAAATGCCTCTCCACCCGCCCCCAAATGCCAGTTTGGGAGCTTACCGAAATTCTTCGCTTTCACTTTTACATAACGCGCCAATACCGGCGAAGCAATAAACATCGGCTCCGGTTGGTTGTCGCTTTGGCCTAGTCGAACGCGAGAATCCCAACGTTGCACGGTGTAATCATCGGGTTTTATGGTAGGAGCGTCGTTGCCCATCGATGTCCAGCTTTTTCCATCTACCGAGTACCAAAACGCTACATCCGTGGGCAATACAATCCAACTGCGGGTGTCTTGCAGAAATGACGCATTAACCTGCGAAATAGATAAGGGTTTTTGCAAATCCACCATGCATTCGAAATCCTGCGCCTGATAACCTTGCCATCCGCCTTTGCGCCAGTTTTCGTCGGCTTGCAATCCATCAATTATTCCCTCATCGCCACCGGCTGTATATTGCGGATTATATTTCGATTGGATGGAGATGGTGTAGTTGTGCGGAATTTTATGAAAACTTGCCGTTGTAACCGGGCTTATTTGTATTCCTCCATTTCCGGCAAATGCAGCCAACTTCAATGTGCACGAATTGCGAATTACAATTGCTTTTGGATCGGGCAAATTATTGGTCGCATTTATTGCATACGAAATGTTAACTCCCGAGCGAGGAAAAATAGGGTCCGTTGGTCCGGGGGCTGTTCCATTCAAGGTATACCGCACTACATGAAGGCGGCTCTCGTTTGCAAGTTCCACAACCAGGCTATCGCGAAAGGTCATCGGCGCACGCAGCAAGGCAGGCGCATTTATGTAATCGCTCCCTATCTCGAACTCGGCCGAAAGTGGCATATCCGACGGTGCTTTATCACTCCGTGTTAGTTCCACCGGCTTACCCGAAACAAGAGCATCATGCTCGAGCCGAAAATTGGCACGACCATTTACCATGCTCACATACTTGCCTTTCCCCTTGCATACAAGCTCGGCCTTCGTTCCGTTTTCAGCCGAAATGCGCACTTTGTCGAAAAGTGGATTACCAACCGTGTATTGTGGTTTTCCCGGACAAACCGGATAAAATCCCATGGCCGACCAAATATACCAGGCGCTCATTTGCCCGCAATCTTCGTTGCCCGACAATCCATCAGCTGCGTCGCTGTACAATTCATTCAGAATCTTCGCCACGTATTGCTGCGACAAACCCGGCTCACCAAGCTCAGTAAACAGCCAAGCCATGTGATGCGACGGTTCGTTCCCATGAGCGTACTGACCAATCAAGCCCGTAATATCGGCCTGTTCGCGACCCGATGTTTTACTGCTCGTGGTAAAAAGCGTTTGGAGTTTCTTCACCAAGATATCTTTCCCGCCATGAGCCTGAGCCAGTCCAGCGATGTTATGGGGCACAAAAAAGCTATACTGCCAGCTATTGGCTTCGGTAAAGTGGTTGTTTACTTCTTCGGGAGTAAATGGACTTAACCATGCACCGTTCTTGCGCGGTCGCATAAATCCACTTTCAGCATCAAACAAGTTACGCCAGCTTTCGGAACGTTTGAAAAACGTTTGAGCCGTATCGTTTTTATTCAAGGCATAGGCAAAGCGCCCAATGCACCAGTCGTCGTAGGCATATTCGAGCGTTTTCGATACACTTTCGGGTTCGTCATCGATGCTTAGGTAATTGTGATCCATGTATGCCGGCAGGCCCAAATGCTTCCACGTAGCACTTTTTACCATTGCATCGAGGGCCAAGGTACTATCAAAATCGCGGATGCCCTTGAACCAGGAATCGGCAATTACCGAAACGCTGTGGTAGCCAATCATGCAATCGGTTTCGTTGGCGGCGAGTTCCCAAACGGGCAAACGGCCGCCTTGTTGGTACATCAATAAAAAAGTGCGGATAAAATCGCGCTGCCTTGTGGGATAAAGCAATGCATATAAAGGATGCGCGGCACGGAAGGTATCCCAAAGCGAAAATACGGAGTACACCGGATGATCGGCCGTATGAATTTTTTTATCCATACCGCGGTATTTTCCATCAACATCGCTCACATCGTTGGGTTGCAAAAGGGTATGGTACAATGCCGTGTAAAAAACCTGTTTTTGAACCTCTGTTCCACCTTCCAGTTTAATTCTGCCGAGCTCTGTTTCCCACGCTGCTTGTGCAGATGCTTTTACAGCATCAAAATCGCAATTGTTTTTCTCAGCCTCCAGATTCAGGTGTGCGCCTTCCATCGAGGTAAACGAAATGGCCACCCGAACCTCAAGTACCGATGAGCTCATTACACCGAAAGAAATTATGGCGTGCACATCACCCTGAATATCATCTTCGGCCAACGAAACCTCCGATATATCCTGGCTGAATTCAATTTCGTAATAGCAATGCTGCTCCTTAGCCCAGGCCTCGCTCGTTCGATAGCCTCGGATGCGGTTTTTGTCTACCTGCTCAATTTTCCCCCATAGGAGTTTATCGCGATGCTGCAGATCCAAAACTAAGGCACCATTGTTTTGCGCAAATGTGTAACGGTGCATTCCGCTGCGTTTCCCGGCAGCGAGTTCGGCTTTAATACCATGAGTTTCCAATTGCACTTCGTACCAGCCCGGACCGGCTTTTTCGGTAAAATGCTTGAAACGCGAGCTGTATTTTTTACTGTCGAAGCTTGCTTTATCAAGCGGCATGGGCATGAGCATCACATCGCCATAATCGGAGCAGCCCGTTCCGCTGAGGTGCGTGTGCGAAAAGCCGTAAATCACCGAATCGCTGTAATGATAGCCGCTGCATCCGTCCCAAGAGCCATCAATGCGGGTGTCGGGACTAAGTTGCACCATCCCAAAGGGCAAGGCCGCACCGGGGTACGTATGTCCATGCCCGCCGGTTCCGATAAAAGGATTAACATATTTTGTAAGGGTTTGCTGGCAATAGCCGAAGCGCAGAACCAACACGAAAATACCGATGAAAAAAGAGCGTAACTGCATAAAAAAACCGAATGCTAAATATGCCTAAATGTTTGGCGAATCGCAATCGCTCCGAAAAATAAACTTCCTAAACTAAAAGCGTTCAAATGTTAGGGCGGCAGAACCGCGCTTTCCGCTTGTAGTGCCCTCATTTCAATCGGGTCAGCTACCCGCTTCAATCGCTGCCGCAACGCTGTCCTACTTGTTGGCGTGGCAATATCAACGCGTGTTATAATCATGCATAAATAATTGCGCCCTACTTAGAGCTTAACAAGGCTTTTCGTAATTAATCCTCTTTTACCAACAAATCGAATGAAATAATTGCCGGAATGAAGATGGTCCAAAACTATTCGCTTGGTACTACCGCTGTCTTCAAGCACCAACCTGCCAATAGCATCAAAAATCTGCACTTTTTCTATCTCCTCCTCTGTCTGAAAACTTAGAATATTTGTAAATGGATTGGGAAAAACAGAAATAGCGGCGCTAAATGCATCATCGGCAGTACTTGGCAAATCGGGGCCGTAAACAATTCTTGCGTGGTAAACATCAGAGGCTGCAGTGGTCGACGAAAGCGTAGTGTCGCCAAAAGCTACAGATCCGGAAAACTTTCCACATGCATGGATGATGTTTTCAGATAGAACCTCAAAGGTATAAAGTTCGGGGAGTGCAAATCCCCATTGAAATGAACCATCCGTAAACATCCGCGCTATAAATGACGCGTTTGCTCCTTCGGCCTGTAATTGATCGGATCCAAACTCAATAGGCAGTTCATTAAGCGAACCCGCAAGGTAGATAACACCATTGTCTGATGATGCCAACGACAAATTGCCCAGGTTGTATGATTCGTTTCCAACCGAGCTCAACCAATCCCAATTCCCGGAGCTGTTTATTGACCCGACAAAAAAATCATAATCATCAGCGCCCCCAAGCGCAGAAATCTCTACACTGAAATCGGGACTTTGCATGAAATCCTGAAAATACCCCGAAACGTAAATCTGATTATCGGGACCGCTTGCGATGCTGCTTGAATACGCTTCGATGTAGATGCTACCGGCATTTTGCCCCCAAAGCGGCAATCCTTGTGCATCTAAAACAAGGACATATACATCGCTTGCTGTTACAAGTTCTTCAGGATCACCTTGATTAATCAACTCAATATTACCAGCTGTAAAAATCGACTCTCCAACCTCACCGGACCCAAATGAGCCGGTAAACCCAATCCAATTATCGGGTGTTATTGTGAGTGCGCTAAAGGTAGCGCTATTTGAGGCAGCAGGCGCAAACCCCCATTGAATAGTTCCAACAGCATCATACTTTGCAATAAATGGCAGTTGTTCGCCCGCTTGAAGCACTTCTCCATCAAGCGCTAAATCGGCTGCATAAAAGGTTCCACCAACTACAACGTCGCCCGCATTGTCTACGGCTATATCTCTTCCTTCGGCGATTGCCTGCGAACTCTGCTGTCTTACCCATAGCCATTGTCCGGCGTTACTTAGTTTACCAACGAAAAATTCGGTTGAAAGATCAGCCAAATTGTCCTGAATGGGTGGAAAAATCCCAAAAGTTGCGTCGCCTGTTATGTATCCTGTAACGTAGCATGCGCCTGCATTGTCTAACGCTATGGAATTCCCACGGTCGCTTGTTGCCGAACCCGCATTTACGCCCCATAGTGCATTTCCCTGCGGATCGAATTTAACAACGGCTAAATCTTGTTCTCCAATTGAATTGAGGCTCACAGAACCAAATGATACAGGTTCTGTGTAATTCAGCAAAACATATGAATTGCCATTTGCATCAACGGCCACATCCGAAATTTCTGCAAAATCGCCGGCCTGAATACCATTCACAACCCATGAATAATTTGCCTGAGCTGTAAGTATAGCACTCAAACCAAACAAGCATACAATGGAACAAGCAGTAAGTCTTAACATATCAACTATATTACGTATTAAAAACGCATCAAAGATAACCCAACAATAGGCAATGATATTAACACATGTAATTATTCGATTTGATTTTTATTATCCAATACCCATAACTATATTTTTAATGTTTGTTTTTTATAAATATATGATATTATATTGATTTTATGTAGAAATAATAAATACATAGGCGTGCTAAATTTGTTGATATTTTTCTTGCTTCGTATTGTAAGTTAATCTACATTTGCAACACAAACCTTAACTTATTTTAAGTTTATGAAATTTTCTACAAAACTATTTGCTTCTGCATTCATCGCAATGATAGGTGTTGCAGGAAATGCTGATGCACAAGTGTATGCAACCAGCTTCTCTAATTACAACCCGGGGCCATTGGCCGACGGTGTAAGTCCAATTTCTGCGGTTCGTCCACAACGCTCGAATCCTGCAAATGCGGTTGGTGCTGTTAATGCGCTTACCAACGATAACAACTTAGGCGAAGGAACCAATCCGGTTCAATTTGTATCCTTAGGCTATGGTGGTTCTATTGAGCTCCAGTTTTCTACACCAATTTGTAATGTTGCCGGTTATGACATGAAAATCTGGGAAACATCGTATGGTAATTCTTCAAATTGTGTAGCATGGCCAGAGCGCGCTGCAGTTTGGGCTCGTCAAAACGATTGTCAGCCTTGGATTCTTTTAACCGACGAAACCGGTGGATGTCTGGATTTCGAAGTAGATTTAGGCGTGCTTAGCTGGGCGAGCCAAATTCGCATCGAAGACCGCACAAATGAATTAACACCTATTTTCCAGTCCTCGAATCAAGACGCATTCGATGTAGATGGTGTTGAAGGATATGTTGGATGCGCCGCTCCTGTAGTTGCTCCGGGCGCAGAGAATTCTCCTTTTGCTGTTGTTTCTGCAACACAAGGACTGCGCAGCAATGGTACTGCAGTTTTGGCAAGTCGTTCAAATACCGGCAAAATGTTGGGTGCTCCGCAAGCCTCTGACGTTTCTACAAGCCCTGCGAATAACAATTTTTACGCAATGGGTTATGCAGGTTCTGTAACACTTCAGTTTCCATACACTGTCTTAAATGGTGTCGGTGCAGACATTCAAGCTTATGAGACTACTTTCGGCGATAATCCTGGTCGTTCTTGCGCTAGTTATCCTGAAAAGGCACGTTATGAAGGATCTATCGATGGTGCTACTTTCTTCGATTTGGAAGCTGTTCCTACTGCTGATGATGCAGGCGCTGTTCTTTGTCGCGATGGTAAATTAAACATTCCTTCTGCTTATGCAGGAATTAATTACATTCGTATTACCGACCTATGTGTTTTAGGTACAATTCCGGGCGTGTCTGATGGTTATGATGTTGACGGACTTCTTGCTTTAGGTCAGTGTATCGGAACCAATGGATCTGGTCGTGAAGACGTTGTAATTACAGACAAAATCGGTGAAGGTGAATATGGAGTTGTTGTTTATCCAACTCCGGCTGATAAAATGGTTACAGTAGAAGTTGCTGCAACAAATTCAGTAGACAACTACACGATTACCATTACAGATATTATGGGGCGTATCGTAGCTAATGAAGTCTTGTTAAACAATGGCGCATCTACTTTCGTTTCTAACTTTGATATCAGTGCATTCCCTGCAGGTGTTTACATGGTAACTGTAGACAATTCAGAAAACCGCGAAATATCTCGATTCATCAAGAAATAATTCAACCCTAAGGTTTGTAAAAGGCTCATCGCAAGATGAGCCTTTTTTATTTGCGCAAGATTCTTCCCGCAACCTGCCAGCCGCTCAACACAACACCCGGTATTCCCTGCCCGGGATAAACGCTGTCTCCACAAAAGAAAAGATTAGAGCCCTTTTGCTGTGGATTCATCATCCAGGGTTTAATCTGCTTAAACTGCGGAATTCCGCCCACAAACCCTCGATATCTGCCGGTCCACTGTTGCCAGTTGGAAGCATCCGAAACATGATAATCTATTAAATCACCGCGATTGAATAAGTTTCGATGTTCGGCCAATTCAATAACCTGTTGCGCCCACTCGTACTTATCCACTGCAATATCCCCCATTAAATGGGCATGCGATGTTGCTGAAAGCACCCGCAAGCCCTCCTTTGCTCGTAGCACGTCTGTAGCTTCTGAAAGACTAAAAAAAACACTGCTTAAACCATCTTTCGTATGGACCTGATGGTGTAACACATCGCCCCCGCTCCAATGCCGAAGAATAGCGTTAAATTGCAATGCCGAGTTTAAGCGATTTCCTTCTTCAATCTTTACTTTACCGATCGAAGAATCAATCAAACTATTGAAATTATGCAGTGGAATTGCCGATACTAAATCCTTGCTTTTGAACACAAGGTCTCCGCTGCGAATTTCCCATCTGTTATTTGTTGACCGTGTAATTTTCTGCACTTCGGTTCGGTATAAAACATGGCCGCCATTGCTCACAATGGAATCGGCAAACGCCTTTACCAACGAAACCATTCCACCGGGAAGCGAATAATTGGGATAATTCGTATAACATAAAGCCGCGGCACCAAACAGCAAATTTACCTCAGCTGAAGTGTTTTGTGCCGTAATCAACAATTGCTGCTCAATAAACTGCCTAAAAGATGGGTTATCACTTAAATAGCAGGCTTTAATCCAATCTTCAACCGTTTGAAATGCATACTTAAGAAAGCCTGCATCCACGAAACGAACATTTCGTGCCATGCTTAAAAAATCCTGAACGTTTACAGGCGGAAAATGACGGAATCGCACGGCGCTGTCCCACACAAAATCGCTGAGTTTGAAACAGCGTTCCCAAAACATACGTTGGTTTTTAACTCCAAAAACACGCTCTGCTTCAACAAGCCACGCTTCTTTGTTTTGATAACGAGTTACGGTTTCGCCCGTATTTAAATGCACCTTCATGGGCACATGTAAGTGTTTCGCCGGCAACTCAATTCCCAATTCATCCAACACGATGCGCAACGGCATTCCATCCGATAAGCCCAAAAGTGTTGTTGCGCCGGTATCGAAAATGGCTCCGTTTCGGTAATACGATGAGGCGCAACCGCCCGGTATATAAT
>JBKCFX010000608.1:0-2307 GCA_046303595.1 Bacteroidia bacterium | reverse complement strand
GCATTCAAAGCGGAATTACGTTCCGAATTAAAAATTGAATTGTACAACGGATTAATTTTAGCAAATTGCAATCGATTCTAAATTTAAGTGTCTTATGAAAAAGCCTATAATTCTTTCTGTATCCTTGCTTTTGGCATCCTTAGTGACCATTGCCCAACAAAGCCAAACAAGCGATAAATCAAAGCCTGAAACGCGGAAGCAACAGGAGTCCGTTAAGGCCGAACCGCAAATCAAACAGGCGCCAAACTCAAAAATATCTTCGCCGGCAAAGGTTCAGACGCGCACGAAATCCGGTAGCGAAAAAGCCCCTGCTGCCAAACCCGATCCGCGTTTGCGTGTTAAACGTGCAAAACCAGATGAGCCGAAACAAGCTATTCAAAAGCCCGCTGAATCTAAGTAAATAGAGTCGCGAGCTTTTGGAGTAGTTCCTTATTTTCATTGTATATGTGCGGTTTGGTAATGCATTTGTTTATTGGGCATAAGCGATTTTCGATTTTTTCTTGTTTATGCGTTTTCGTCCTTCAACTTATCGGTCAACAAACGGTAAAACGCATCGACCCCTTGTGCTGGTGGATTGGCATGAACCAACCTGAGGTAGAATTGATGGTGCATCAGCCCGGTATTGCCGCATGCGAAGCTTCGTTCAATTATCCGGGCGTTCGCTTGGTAAAACAAGAAAAGTTAAGCAGTGCAGATTATCTGTTCATTACCCTTAAAATAGACAGTACGGCCAAGCCCGGAAAAATTCCAATTCTGTTTAAGGGCAATAAAAAAACATTCAGCGCCAACTACGAACTTAGGGCACGCGACACGTCTGTACGTCCTGCCTCGCGCGGTGTACGTTCGTCTGATTTTATTTACCTCATCATGCCCGATCGCTTTGCCAATGGCGATTATTCCAACGATGTTGTTTCGGGTACCCGCGAAGCCGCAATCAACCGCGACTCGATGTATTGTCGGCATGGAGGAGATATTCAGGGCATAATCGAAAAGCTCGATTATTTGCAGGATTTGGGTGTTACTGCACTTTGGCTAAATCCTGTTCAGGAGAACGACCAACCCAAAACATCGTATCATGGTTACGCAATTACCGATCATTATAGAATAGATCCGCGACTTGGAAGCAATGCGCTGTATCAGAAACTTGGCGAAGAACTTCACAAGCGGCAAATGAAATTGGTGATGTACATCGTGCCCAATCACATCGGAAATGGTCACTGGTGGTACAAAAATTTGCCCGACAGTTCTTGGGTAAATTGGTGGCCTGCATTTACCCGAACCAATTACCGCGCGCCTTTGATGCTTGACCCGTATGCATCGCAACGCGAAAAGAATTTGTTTAGTAAAGGTTGGTTCGATACGCACATGCCCGATTTGAATCAGTCGGAGCCGCATCTCGCACGTTATTTAACACAAAGTTATATCTGGTGGGTCGAATACGCCGGTGTTGATGATTTTCGCATCGATACCTATTCCTATCCCGATCAAACATACATACGCGATTTGTCGGCAGCGCTGCTTCGCGAATATCCGGGAATGAACATGTTCGGCGAAATTTGGGAACACAGTGTGCCGATTCAATCGTTTTTTGCCGGTAAAACTGCTGCACGCAAAGGTTTTGATACACGTTTGCCTTCGGTTATTGATTTTCAGATTTACAAAGCCATCAATGAGGCCTTAACAAAACCCTACTCGTGGACCGATGGCATAGCGAAACTGTATTATACACTGGCAGAAGATTTCATGTACAACCAGCCAATGCGCAATGTGAATTTCCTCGACAACCACGATCTGAGCAGATTCTTTTCGATGGTGGGTGAGGATGAGCGGAAATTTAGAATCGGAATTGCTCTGTTGATGACATTGCGCGGTATTCCATCTATGTACTATGGAACCGAAATTTTGATGAAAGGCTTTTCAAATCCTGATGGATTGGTGCGTTCTGATTTTGAAGGAGGCTGGAAGGCCGATAATCAAGATCGTTTTACCGACTTAGGTCGAAACGATGCCGAAAACAGAGCACATCATTTTGTAAGGCAATTGGCCAATTGGAGGAAGCAAACATCCGCAGTTCAAAACGGAAAAACGCTGCAGTTCATTCCCGAACAGGGTTTGTATGTATTCTTTCGCTACGACTCGAAATCGCGCCTTATGGTTGTTATAAATACCGAAAAGAAATGCAGCTTGAAAAATCCCGATTTTTACGATGAAATACTGCGCGGGGAACGGATCGGCACAGACGTGCTAAAAAAGGAAAAGCTTGATATCGGTAAGCTCGAACTTGAGCCCTGGGATTTCAGGATAATT
>JBKCFX010000607.1:0-3134 GCA_046303595.1 Bacteroidia bacterium | reverse complement strand
TATACCATTTGGCAAAATCAACAAAGCGTAACAACTTCCGATAAACCTTGGATTCTTGCAATAAAAGCCAACTTAAAACAATCGTTTTCCATTCGCTCCATAGAATAAGCTTATGAAAAATCTATGGGTTTTATGTGCAATCCCTTTATTAATATCCTGTAAAAAAGATGTTCCGATTCCGGGATATGGAGTTGAAGAAAAACCCACACCTCTTTTGATTGAAACCCCTTTTGGCTTTCCGCAGATACTGATTCCTGAAAATAATCCCACCACCGTCGAAGGTGTGGCGCTTGGCAGGAAATTGTTCTACGATCCGATTTTATCGGGTAACAATACGATGTCGTGCGCAAGTTGTCATGTGCAGAATTTTGGTTTTACCGATAACGAAAACGCCCAAAGTATAGGTATTGATGGAATTGCAGGAACGCGCAACTCGATGCCAATTTTTAACTTGGCCTGGGCGCCTGCGTTGTTATGGGATGGAGGCGCAGCCGATCTTGAATCGCAGGTATTGGCGCCTATTACAAGTCCAATCGAGATGCACGAAGATTTGACGAATGCACTCGATGAACTCAATACACACAACGAATATCCGGCATTGTTCGAAAAAGCATTTGGAACGAAGAGTGCCACCTCGTTTTTACTCATGAAGGCAATTGCGCAATTCGAGCGTACCATGATTTCTGCCGATTCGAAATACGACCGCTACATTCGTGGAGATGCGCAATTGAATGAGCAAGAAATTCGGGGAATGAATTTGTTCAGCGACATGAACAAAGGCGATTGCAACCATTGCCACTCATTGGGCGGATTGTTCACCGATTTTGCATACCGAAATACAGGTTTAAATCTGGAATACAACGACCAAGGACGTTTTCTCATAACGCTGAACGAATCAGACAAAGGAAAATTCAAAACTCCAAGTTTGCGCAACATCGCCTTAACTGCACCATATATGCACGATGGGCGTTTTGAGACACTTTTGGAATGTGTGCAGCATTATAACACCGGTTTTCAGCAGCATCCGAATCTTGATCCGGCATTGGCATTTTCAGTTCAGGGCCGCCTGTCGCAAACTGAAATGGAAGACATCGTTGCGTTTCTCCAAACGCTCACCGACTCTGCATTTATTGCCAATCAGGCTTTTTCGGCTCCGTAATTATTCAGCATGCTGCTGAAAGTCAGCTTTTAGTTCTGTCGAATTGTTATTTTTGAAAACCTATTTTAAATTCAAATGCGTAATTCAATTCTATACTTATTGACTTTCTGGATTCTTTGTAATTCACTTACAAGTGCTGCTCAATGCGATTTTACCGCCACAATTTCGCCCGATAATCTCATTCTTTGTCCACAGGGAACAGGAGAACTTAATCTCACCATTAGCCCCGCTACGTACGATTCTGTGAAGTGGTTCAAGTGGTTGAGTTTTGGAAGTTTCGAGGCGGAAGAAATTCCCGGATGGGAAAACTCGCTTGTGGTTAATCTGAATCAATTTGATCATTCGGGCTACAGTTTTTTTGCCCTAGTTTATTTAGGAAATTGCAACAAATACAGCGATACGGTGCTTGTTGATGGGTATATTTTCCTTCCTCCGGTGGTAATGCACGGCGGAAGTGCCGAATTAAACCAAAATGGAGTGTGGGAAGTTGCCTGCGGACAGGATGCCACATTAGAGTTAATGCAGCCCTACACAAATTCGATCGTATGGTACCGTAACGGAGTACCTATACCGGATGAAAACACGCAAGTACTTAACATATCACAATCGGGGCTTTACACCGTAAGCGGAGCACCCGCATTGTGCCCCGATCTGATAAGTTTCCTTGGTTTGGAATTGGAGTATGTTGTATTGCCGAACCCCGATCTTAGCATTAGCCTTTCGGGGAATCAATTAACTGCAAGTGCCGGCAATGCCTGGCAGTGGTACTTAAACGGGGTTGAAATTCCCGGCGCAACAGAGCAAGTCTATTCTGCAATAACTGAAGGATACTACCAGGTTGAAGCTTCATTTGATGCGAATTGTATCGTGCTTTCTGATTCATTTCAGGTTAACACAACGGATATCGTACCATCAATACGTCATGAATTAAAACTTGGCCCGAATCCATGCAACGATTTGTTGCGTATCGAAGGCGAAGCAATCATTCAGAATGTATTTTACGAAATCATCTCAATTGACGGGCAATTGATGGCAAAAGGAAGATTTATGCAAAATGCTTTAAATGTTTCAAGCCTACCGTCGGGTCAGTATACACTTAGATTGATAGAAGGCAATCTTGACCCTGTGGTACTGCGTTTCACCAAAATGAATTAATTGTTAATTAGTTCGGGTAATCAGCACCTTGGTGGTATTGAGCATTTGGTATCCTACATCGTAGCAGTAGCTGGTTGTTTTTCCGCCAGCATCATTGGTTTGATGTGTCCAAAAAGAAAAATCGAATCCTTTTATCGAAAGATGATGCGATTGCAATTCTATCTCAGAATTCGTCTCATCAAGAAAATGGAGCAAAATAGATCTGTTGCGGCTTAAGATAAGATTCACTGCACGCAATGAACGCGACTCTTCAATTCGCCGCTGGTTATGATGTGCAACACGGCAAGAATCTGAACAATACTTTTTGTCTGCACGGCCTTGAACGACTTCTTTGCATTCAAGACAAAGGCTTGCTTTTGTTTTCATAATGTACCGATAGTTGAATTAAGGACATAAATTTTACCAAGTATCTCTAAAAAATCAATAGATACTTACACTCAATTTTGATGTACCATAACACAACACGCGTTGACTCAATAACCAAAAGCGTCCAACCTGAAGCTATTTTGCGCTATCAGACCGACCGACCTCTTATGATTTCTTCGACAATAAGCGGATCAAGCAACGTTGTTGTGTCGCCCAAATTAGACACCTCACCTTCGGCAACTTTTCGAAGAATGCGTCGGATTATTTTACCGGATCGGGTTTTAGGTAGTCCGCTCACAAATTGAATTTTATCGGGTTTTGCAATTCGCCCAATCTCAGAATTCACCGTTTCAAAAATCTCTTCGCGCATACGATCGGGGTTGTCGGGTAACATATCACAAATTACGTATGCATAAATTCCTTGGCCTTTAATATCGTGCGGATACCCTACTAC